>JAEZFA010000012.1 GCA_023417665.1 Pseudomonadota bacterium
CACAGGTGTTGAGCCGCACTTCCGCGCCGGAACCATAGACGACGCGGGCCACCGCCATCTTCATGTATTCGGGATCGCAGGCGATGTAGCGGATCAGCCGCCAGTCGTTGAGCTCGCGGGCATAACCGCCGAGCGCGCGGCATTCGTTGACGATGTCGTCGATCACGCCACCGATGATGCGCTCGCCCCGCGCGTTGATCGCGCCGTCGATCGTCATCCCGGAAAGCAGTTCGCCGCCGATGGTCGGGCCCGAATCGATCAAAAGCGTCCGGGCGCCGTTTCTTGCTGAGGCCACGGCCGCGGCGACGCCGGCACTGCCGGCGCCAACCACGAGCACGTCGTACTTTTCAGAACGCATGTCAGTCGAGTTTCAGGCCGGCCGCGCGAACGACCTTCGCCCAGCGCTCCATCTCGGAGAGCACGAACTTGCGGAAGGCTTCCGGATCGGAGCCGACGGCTTCCGCGCCGAGCGACTTCATGCGCTCTTTCGCGGCGGGCGTCTTCAGGTAGTTCGCGACTTCCTGCTGGATCTTGTTGACGATCGCGGGCGGCGTTCCGGCGGGCGCGAACAGACCGTACCAGGCGGATGCGGTGTAACCGGGCACGCCGAGTTCGGCGATGGTCGGCAGATCCGGGAAGGTCGGCGAGCGCTTGTCGGTGGTAACGGCGATCAGCTTGAGCTGCTTGTTCTTCAGATGCGGCGAAAGCGAAACGATATCGCCGAAGGTCAGTTGCACGGCGCCGCTCAGAAGATCGGGCACCATGGCAGACGCGCCCTTGTAGCCGACGTTCTCGAATTTCACGCCGGTCATGTTCTCGAACAGGAGTGCCGCGAGATGCTGAGACGCGCCGACGCCGGCAGTGCCGATGTTGAGCTTGTCCTTGGTGTCCTTCGCGCGCGCGATCAGGTCCTTGACCGAGTTCACCTTGATCGACTCATGCACCACCAGAAGCATCGGCAATGCCGCGACCTGCGTGATCGGGGCGAAGTCCTTCGCAGTGTCATAGGGCATGTTCGAATAGAGGCTGGCGTTCACGGCGTTCGGTCCGATCGCCCCCATCAGGATCGTGTAACCGTCGGGATCGGCCTTCGCGACGGAAGCGGCGCCGGCGTTGCCGCCCGAACCGGTCCGGTTCTCGACGATGACGGGCTGCCCCCAGGTTTTCTGCAGATGCTCCGCGATCACGCGGGCGAGCACGTCCGTCGCGCCGCCGGCCGCGAAGGGCACCACGATCCTCACCGTGCGGCTCGGATAGGCCGGATCGGCCGCCACCGGCGCCGAAAGGCCTGCAACCCCGAGGACGAGCGCCACTAATGCGACCGCCCGGGCAACGCCCGGAATGGTCCGGAATGAGCGTTTCATTGTTGTTTCCCCCTTTATCTGAGCATCTTATTGGATCATGGATCCAATATCGAATGAGAATTCAAGGGTCAACCGGGCGCGCAAAGGCCGCCCTGTACCGGCAAATGCGCAGGGCTACTCGGTCGGCGGGGTGACCGGCTTGCGAGGAACCGACACCACCGCCTGCCCGTCCAGCACGCGCTGGCCATCGACATGGGCATCGCAATAAAGCACGACGCGGCGGCCCTTCTCGATCAGCTCCACCACCTCGACGCTGACCGCGACGACGTCCCCGATCTTCACGGGGCCGTGGAACTGGACGGTCTGGGAGATATAGACCGCGCCCGGCCCCGGCAGCTTGGTGCCAAGGATCGCGGAGATCAGGCTCGCCGTATAAAGGCCGTGGGCAATACGCTGTCCGAAGACGGTTTTCTCGGCGTAAAGGTCGGAAAGGTGCACCGGATTGTGGTCGCCAGTGAGTTCCGCAAAGCCGATGACGTCCTCGTCCATGACCGTGCGCATGATGGTTTCCCGCATGCCCACGCGGATGTCTTCGAAATAAAGCGGCTTGAACGCCGTCATATCCAGCATCTTGTTCACACCGGCCCCCGCCTGTCATCGCCCGCCATGCGGCAGGGCAACATCCCTTCCCGCACTGCAATAACCCATGGAGCGGAAAAAGGGAATTAACTCGATGGCAAGCCGCTTTTGCTACCTCCGACAACCGGAAGCAGGCGCCAGAAGGCGCCTGGATGGGAGAGAAGAGATGGCTACCGACACGGGCATGCCGATCCTCGTCGTGGACGACTACAAGACGATGATCCGGATCATTCGCAACCTTCTGAAGCAGCTCGGCTTCGACGACGTGGACGAAGCTGCGGACGGCAAGGAAGCCCTCGGCAAGCTGCGCGAGAAGAAATACGGCCTCGTGATCTCGGACTGGAACATGGAGCCGATGACCGGGTACGAACTCCTGCGCGAAGTGCGCGCGGACCCCTCGCTCTCCAGAACGCCCTTCATCATGGTCACCGCGGAATCGAAGACGGAGAACGTGGTCGCCGCCAAGAAAGCGGGCGTGAACAACTACATCGTCAAGCCGTTCAACGCGGCGACGCTGAAAAACAAGATCGACTCCGTATTCACCGCCTGAGCCCGCGCGGGATCAAAGAGCAAGACAGTAGCCGGGACCCCATGAGTATTCAGGACAAAGCCGAACTCGAAGGCGAGCTGCGTAAGATCGCGGAATACATTACGGCGCTGCGCCGTGAGATCGCGGTCCTCCAAGCCAACGAAATCCACATGAAGAAAATCCCCGCCGCGGGCCAGGAGCTTGCGGCGGTCGTCAATTCCACCGAAGGCGCGACCAACGAGATCATGGCGATCGCCGAGAACGTGTTGTCGGCGGATACGAGCGATCCGGCGGCCTACAAGGAATTCGTCGACAAGGAAATGATGGCGCTGTTCGAAACCTGCGCCTTTCAGGACCTCACCGGGCAGCGAATTTCGCGGGTCGTGAAGACGCTCGAACATATCGAGGCGCGGGTTTCGCGCTTTGCGATCTATACCGGGGTCGAGGACGAACCGGGCTTTGCCTCCGAGCGGGAAGCGGCGGAAGCCGCGCGGCGGCAGGATCTGCTTCTGAACGGTCCTTCGATCGCGAACGAAGACAATACCCAGCCGATGATCGACAAACTGCTTGCGAGCCTGCGCGGCCAGTAGCCGTCCGCTACCAGCGCAGCCGATGCATCATCCCGACCGGCCAGGCGGCCTGCTCGGCGAAGATCTCGCCCGCGCGGTTGTTCTCTTCCGCGAAATCGGCCGCATGAATTCCGCCGGTGATGAACAGGCAATCGATGCCCTGAAGAGCCGCGCCTTTTAAGTCGGTGCGGGCGCCGTCACCGATCGCAAGCACTTCGTTCTTTGCGACCCGATTGCCGCGAATTTTCGCCGCCGTCTCGAATGCGAGATCATAGATCGGGGCGTGCGGCTTGCCGGCATAGATGACCTTGCCGCCGAGCTCCTCATAGACCTGTGCAAGCGCGCCCGCGCACCAGATCAGCTTGTCGCCGCGCTCGACAACGATGTCAGGATTGGCGCACAGCATCAGCACATCGCGCTGCTTCAGCCGCGCAAACATCTCGCGATAATCGTCGGGACCTTCGACTTCGTCGTTGAAGGGGCCGGTCACCACCACGAGATCGCAGTCGTCCTCGCCCACCATCGCATTCGGAAGGCCGTCATAGTTCGGGAGGTCGCGCGAAGGCCCGAGGTGAAAGATTTTCGCGTCGGGACGCGTCTCGATCTCGGTGCGGGCGACGTCGCCGGACGCGACGATGGTGTCGTAGCAGTCAGCCGGCACGCCCCAGCGGGCGATCTGCTTTGCGACCACGACGCCGGGCCGCGGCGCGTTGGAGATCAGAATGACGGTGGTGCCGCTGTCGCGCGCTTTTTTCAGCGCGGCGCAGGCGGCTTCATAGGCGGCCTCGCCGTTATGCACGACGCCCCAGACGTCGCTCAGCAGCAGCTTGTAGCGCGACGCGAGCGCGCCGAAGCCGTCGAGCACGGGAGGAATTGCGGGATTGATATCGGGAGCTGTCATCTTCAAGGCGCCGCGCAAGTCGCACGAATGCGCGGGCAAGGCAAGCGCCTTCAGGCGCGGCGAACGGTGCGGGAGGCGAGCTTGGAGAGATCGTTCTGGCGCGGCGCCGGCGCGGGAGCGGATTTCTGTTCGGGGGCCACGAATTCCGCGACCTCGCCCTTGAGCAGGTCCGAGCGGATCGGACGCGGCGGGGCGAACAGGGTTCCCTGTCCGAAGCCGAGATCGAAATCGAGCAGGTCGGCAACGGCCGTCTCGGTTTCGATTTTCTCCGCGATCAGGTCGATGCCGTAGCGGCCGAGCAGATCGACAAGATCGGCAGGATGCACCTGCGCGCCGGTCTGCGACACGCGGCCAAGCAGGATATCCGCGCGGATTTTCAGGTAGCGCACGCCGCGTTCGGCCATGGCTTGCGGATCGATGTGCAGATCGCTCACCTGATCAATCGCAAGCCGGAAGCCCTGCTCGCGCAAATGGTTCAGCTGATCGCGATAGACCGGGTTATTCGAGCGGAAATCGTTCTGCGCGATCTCGATGAATATCGACGGCGCAATCGCGCGGTTGGCATTCAGCGCGTTCATGATCGCGTTCATGGCCGTGCGGTCGGTCAGCGTCTCGGGGGCGATGTTGAAGAACATGCCGACATCGCGCGACTTTGCGGAAAGCTTGCGCACGATCTGCAGTCCGGCCTGCACCTGGTTCTGGTCGAGCTCCATAACGATGCCGCTGCGGCGCGCGGACTCGATGAAGTGCTTTGCTTCGATCAGATTGCCTTCGGGCAGGCGCAGCCGCGAGACGGCTTCATAGAAACGCACCTTGCGCTGCGGCAGCGTAACGATCGGCTGCAAATGCAGATCGATCCGCTCGTTCGCGAGCGCGTCGCGGACCAGAACCGCAACCTCGTTATCCTTCAACTCGCCAAGCGGATTGAAGACGGGCGCGGGCGCCGCGAGCGGCGTCACGGCAGGCATCGGCGGCTGGCTCGAAACCGGCGAGGACTCGCGGCCATTGCCGTGCTCGGCCGGAGACGCCGCGAAAATCTGCTTCTGTGCAAGCAGGCTCTCGTGATCGCTCACGGTCTTGGCAAGGTCCTCGACCAGACCGGCAAGATCGCTGATCTCCTGCGCGAGCGGCTCGGTATGAAGTTTCATTTCCTCGGCATCGGTCGCAGGCGCGAATTCGATCTTCTCAAGCCGAAGATGCAGGTCGGTCACCTGCGTCGCGATGTCGGCGGCGGCTCGGCTCAGCGTTTCGAGGCGCTCGTTCGTCTCGCGCCGGTCGCGCGCACGCGCCGATACCGTTTCCACGGTCAGCAGGCCGAACAGGAGCGCGAGCGAGAAGAAGGCCG
>JAEZFA010000033.1 GCA_023417665.1 Pseudomonadota bacterium
CTCGGCGCCGGCGTGATTTTCAAGGAAGGCCTGACGGTCCGCGGCCTGACGACCGCGGCTTCGATCTGGATTACCGCGGCACTCGGCATCCTCTACGGCGTCGGCTATTTCTTCCCGGCGATCCTCGGCACGGTTGCGGTACTCGGCACCTTGCAGGTCTTCCGCTGGATCGAGATCTGGATGCCGAGCCAGGCTTACGCTCATTTCATCCTGCGCTTTCCGCGCGACCACACCATGCCCGAGGACAAGGTGCGGGAAATGATGAAGACGCACGGCTTCTCGGTTGCCAACGTCAATTACCGGATGGAGGATGGCGGCACCGCCTTCGAATACCGGATGACCATCCAGACCACCGAGAAGAATGCAATGGAGCGCCTCGCGGTCGCCCTGCGCGAAGAAAGACGTGCTCGAATTCCGCATCTCGCCGGCGGGCGACTGACTCAATCAAAAGAATCCATTCGGGGAAGAAAGCCATGAAACTCGTCCGTTACGGCCCGGCCGGAAAAGAAAAGCCCGGCATCATCGACAAGAACGGCAAGCTGCGCAGCCTCGCGAAGATCGTGTCCGACATCACGCCGGAGACGCTCGCCGCCGGCGCGATCGCGAAGATCAGGAAGGCAAAGATCGAGAAGCTTCCCCTCGTGCCCGGCAAGCCGCGCCTCGGTTCGCCGGTCAGCAAGGTCGGAAACTTTCCCGCCATCGGCCTGAACTATGCCGACCACGCCGCCGAAGCCGGCATGCCAATTCCGAAAGAGCCGATCATCTTCTCCAAGGCGCCGAACTGCATCGTCGGCCCGAACGACAACGTGATGATCCCGAAGGACTCCACCAAGCTCGACTGGGAAGTCGAAATCGCGATCGTCATCGGGAAGCGTGCGCGCTACATCGAAGAAAAGGACGCGGTGAAGCACATCGCGGGCTATGCGGTCTGCAACGACGTTTCCGAGCGCGCCTTCCAGATCGAGGGCACCGGGCAATGGATGAAGGGCAAATGCGCGGAGAGCTTCGGCCCGCTCGGCCCCTGGCTCGTCACCACCGACGAGATCAAGGATCCGCAGAAGCTCTCGATGTATCTCGACGTCAACGGCAAGCGGATGCAGACCGGCAGCACGAAGACCATGATCTTCTCCTGCGCCTTCATCGTCGCTTATGTGTCGAAGTTCATGGTGCTGGAGCCGGGCGACGTGATTACCACCGGCACGCCGCCGGGCGTCGGCATGGGCATGAAGCCGCCGGTCTTCCTGAAAGCCGGCGACGTGATGACCCTCGGCATCGAGGGGCTCGGCAACCAGAAGCAGAAGGTCGTGCCGTTCAAGAAGTAAGCAAAGCCGGCTGCCCGAGGCGAAAACTTGAGCAGCCGGTTTCTTGAGCGCCCGCGGCCCAGCGAATAGGCTCTGCCGACTCATGAAAAGGGCTCAACGACCATGAAGACCGCGTTTCGCACCATCCTCGCCGCCGCGCTTCTCCTGCCGCAGGCGGCACTGGCGCATACCGGTGCCGGAGCGCACGGGCATGGTTTCACCTCCGGCTTCCTGCATCCGCTCGGCGGTCTCGACCACCTGCTCGCGATGATCGCGGTCGGCCTGTTTGCCGCCCATCTCGGCGGACGCGCGCTGTGGCTGGTGCCGCTCGCTTTCGTAGCGCTGATGGCGCTGGGCGGAGCCGCAGGCTTTGCCGGCGTTGCGCTTCCCTTCGTCGAACTCGCGATCGCCCTTTCGGTCGTGGTGTTCGGACTTCTCGTCGCCTTCCGCACCCGGCTTCCGCTTGCTGCCGCGATGACGCTTGTCGGCATCTTCGCGATCTTTCACGGCCACGCGCATGGCGCGGAATTGCCTGCGGGCCAGTCGGCCCTCACTTATGCCGCAGGCTTCTTGATTGCGACCGCACTGCTGCACGCGGCAGGCATCGCAATCGGACTGGGTTTCGCAAGGCTCGCGGCGAGCGGCCTTGGACCTCGGATCGTTCAGGCCGGCGGCGGTGCCATGGCGCTCACCGGCCTGATGCTGCTGGTACGGACGTTCTGACGTCTTCAGTAGCGCGCGGAAATTCCGATAAACGGATTGATGCGGTCGGACGCGCGGGTTACGCCGAAATTGATGCCGGCGTCGAGCTGCAGGTTCTTGTTGACTTTGTAGGTGAGCCCGCTGCCGAGCGTGATGATTTCGCTCGCGCCGTCGTTGATGCCGAAGCGGCCGACGGCTTCGTAGTAGATTCCGATCCTGTCCGTGATCTCCTGCGATAGCGAGAAGGTCAGTGCCGCCGCCGGGAAATAGCGCGAAGTATCGGTGTTGCGTTCCGCCGCGATCGCGGCGTTGATGCCGAGGCCGTAGGTGTCGTTGAACTTCGTCGCCCAGATCGCGACGACGCCGCCCTCGTTCTTGTCCGGGCCGATCCCGTTGAAGCGATCGGTCGGCAGCGTAACGTAGGGAAGCAACGCGAAGGCGGTCGCGCCCGGCCCTTCGAAACTGTCATTGCCCCAGAGATTGAATTTCATGCGCACGTCGATCCCGCCGGGACCCGACTGGCGGTCCGTTCCGCCCGGTCCGTTCGTGCGCACGAGCGCATAGGGCCTTCCGACCAGCGACAGTTCAGTATTGTGGGTGAGCCCGATCCGGAGATTGCTGGTCATCCATTCACTGCCGCGCGTGACGCTGCCGTCGGGCGCGCGAAACGAACGCGCATAGCTGAAGATGCTGGTTTCGATCTGGAAGTGACCGGCATCGACCGTGAACGGCACTTCGGTCGTATCCGGGCGGTCGGTCGACATGTCGCGCAGAAGCGCCTCCGGCACCGGGCTGAACAGCGAATAGCGTCGCTTGTCCTCGGCGGTCGCACCGCCAATTCCAAAAAGCGTCAGCGAACCCGCCGCCATCGCAGCACCTGCCGCCCGTCTCCATCCCATCGTCATTCCGGCGCCCCGCACTTGCTTCTGCGAACTATTCGCAACTATGTTCCGGACCGAACGCAAATGCAAGTCATTCGCAACTAAGCTGCGGATTTTCCCGGGTCTGCCGGAACCACAGGTTTACGGGGCCGCTAGCGGTCGAAGCGCTTGGCCCAGAGCTGATGGAAGTGATGCACCGGCCCGCGCCCGCCGCCGACGCCAAGCTGGACGCCGGCTTTCAGGACGCCGGTGATGTAGTGCTTGGCCTGCGCCAGCGCATCGTGCAGCGCGAGTCCTTTCGCGAGGCTCGCGGCGATCGCCGAAGACAGCGTGCAGCCGGTGCCGTGATTGTTCTTCGTCTCGATCCGCTCGGCGGAAAAGCGCCGGATGCCCGAAGGCTCGATCAGCACATCGACCGCGTATTTGGTTTGCGCATGCCCCCCCTTCACCAGCACGGCTCTCGCGCCGAGCTTGAGGAGCGCCTCGCCCTGATCCGCCATTTCGTTCTCGTGCTTCGCGACCGGCTGACCGAGCAGTGCCGCGGCTTCGGCAAGATTGGGCGTAATCAGATCGGCAAGCGGAAACAGTTCGCGCTTGATGGTCTCGATCGCTTCCGGCACGAGCAGCCGATCGCCCGATGCCGCGACCATCACCGGATCGAGCACCACGTTCTTCGCGCGATATTTTTTCAGGCCGGCCGCGACCACCTCGATCGTCGCGGGACGCGAAAGCATTCCGATCTTGGTCGCCCGCACCTTCAGGTCCGAATAGACGGCATCGATCTGCGCGCTCACGAACTCGGGCGGCACGTCGTGAATGCCGCTGACGCCCTTGGTGTTCTGCGCGGTCAGCGCGGCAATGACCGATGCGCCGTAAACGCCGAGCGCCGAGAAGGTCTTGAGATCGGCCTGAATGCCCGCGCCGCCGCCGGAATCCGAACCGGCGATGGTGACCGCAATAGGAATCATTTCTGTAGGTCCCGTTTTTCTTGTTTGCGGGGGAACCTATGGGACGGAACCCGTCGCTTCAAGGGCGCGGGAACTTGCAACTCTCCCCGCTTTTTGCTCCCCTCGCCCTTCGTAACGCCGGAGGCGCCCGCATGATTCCGTTTTTTGTCCAGATCAAGTGCCAGCTTGGCAAATCCTACGACGTCGCCAACGCGCTTGCGGACGCCGAGATTGCTTCCGAGGTCTATTCGACGGCCGGCGAATTCGATCTGCTCGCGAAGTTCTATGTCGATGACGGCACCGATATCGGCCACTTCGTCAACGAGAAGGTGCAGATCATTCCCGGCATCCAGGACACCCGCACGATTATCACCTTCAAGGCGTTCGGCTGATCACTCGACGGGCGGCCCTGCGGGCGGGGTCGCCGCTTCCTTTTCCTTCTGGCGATTGATGCCGAGCGCCCGCTCGCGGAAAATCACGAACAGGCCGGCCGCGACGACCACCGCCGCGCCCACCAGCACGATCGCCTCCGGCAACTCCGAGAACATGAAATAGCCGAGCACGGTCGCCCAGATCATCGAAGTGTAGGAGAACGGCGCGACCACCGATGCGGGTGCATGGCGATAGGAGTCGGTGAGCAGAATCTGCGCGATGCCTCCGAAAATGCCGATGCCGCAAAGCACCAGAAAGTCGTTCCAGCTCGGCCAGACCCAGCCCCATGGGATCGTCGCGAGCGCGATCACGGCTGCGATCAGCTGAAAGGAAAAGACAAGCGACGCCGTGGTTTCGATCTTGGTCATGCTGCGCACTTGCGTCATCGCTGCCGCCGTGAAGAATGCGCCGAACAGCGTCATGACCGCGCCCGCGGATGCGCTCGAACTCCATGACGTCATGGTCAGGTGCGGCGAGAGCATGATGAGCACGCCCGCAAATCCCACGAATACCGCGCTCCAGCGCCAGATCCGCACCACCTCGCGCAGGAAGATCGCGGCGAGCGCCACGTTGAACAGCGGGGTGACGAAACTGATCGCCGTCGAATCCGCAAGCGGCAGCCGCTGCAGTCCGAGAAACATCAGCACCATGGCCGCAATGCCGGTGAAGGCGCGGGTGACATGACGGAACGGCATTTTCATCCGCAGCGCGGAATGGATTTCGCGCCGCCAAAGCAGCATCAGCAGCAGCGGCAACAGCGCGAGAAACGAGCGAAAGAACACCGTCTCGCCGATCGGAATGCGGTCGCCGAGCGACCGGACCAGCGCGCCCATCAGCGTGAACAGGAAGGTCGCGCCAAGTTGCAGCGCGATGCCGAGAAAAACATTCATGGAAAAAAGCAAAGCCGATTGCGCAACCAGCTATGCCTTTTCAGGGGACGGAGATAAAGCCCGTTTCGCGCATACCGCTATGCGGGAACTATTGCCGGGCCGCCTGGATCGCCTGCCAGATACGCTGCGGCGAAGCCGGCATGTCGATGTGATGAATGCCGTAGCCGCGGTGCAGTGCATCAACCACCGCGTTGATCACCGCCGGACAGGAACCGATAGCACCCGCCTCGCCCGCACCCTTTACGCCGAGCGGATTGGTCGTGCAGGGCACGTTCTTCGTCTCGAAGGCATAGTTCGGCACGTCCGCCGCGCGCGGCAGCGCGTAGTCCATCAGCGACGCGGAGATTAACTGGCCGCTTGCGTCATAGACCGTGTCTTCCATGATCGCCTGCCCGATGCCCTGGCCGATGCCGCCATGGACCTGCCCTTCCAGGAGCAGCGGATTCAGCGTGACGCCGAAATCGTCGACCACCGTGTAGTTCGTGAAATCGACATGGCCGGTCTCGGGGTCGATCTCGACCTCGCAGATATGCGTGCCGTTCGGATAGGTCGGCGCGGGCGGAATGAAATTCTTCTCGATGCCCGTGAGCTGGTCGACGGAAACGCCGGGCTTTGCCGCCAGTTCGGCGAAGGAGAGCGCGCGATTGGTGCCGCGCACGCGCACCAGACCATCCGCAATCTCGACTTCGTCGGCTGACGCATCCAGAAACGTCGCCGCAAGCGTCTTCAGGTTATCGGCAAGCTTCGTCGTTGCCTTGGAGACGGCCGAGCCGCCGGTCGGCATCGAACGCGACCCAACGGTGCCGCCTCCGGTCGGAATGAGATCGGTGTCGCCGGTGATGACGTTGATCTGCTCGAGCGGCAGACCAAGCTGGTCGTGCACGAGCTGGCGGAACGTGGTGGCATGACCCTGCCCGTTGGTCTGCGTGCCGATCAACACCGTCGCGGTGCCATCCTTCTCGATACGCACCGTCGAGGTTTCCGGCGCGGTCTGGCCGCAGGCCTCGATATAGCTCGCAATCCCGATGCCGCGGAGCTTGCCGAACTTTTTCGACGCCGCATGGCGTGCTGCAAAGCCCGCGTGATCTGCTGCTTCCAGCGCGCGCGTCAGATGCTGGCCGAAGTCGCCGCTATCGTAAACCCGCGCCGTCGCGGTCTTGTAGGGCATCGCTTCCTTGCGGATGAAGTTGCGCCGGCGCACTTCCTCCGGCGCGATCCCGGCCTGCAAGGCCACGGCATCGACCAGCCGCTCGATCAGGTAAGCCGCCTCGGGACGCCCCGCGCCACGATAGGCGTCGACCGGCACCGTGTGGGTCCACACGCTATGCACGCGACCATAGACCACCGGAATGTCATAGACGCCGGTCATCATCGACGCGCCGAGATAGGGAATATAGGGCGCGACTTCCGAGTAATAAGCGCCCATGTTCGCGGTGCAGTGCAGTCGCATCGCGAGAAACTTCGCCTGGCCGTCGATCGCCATTTCAGCGACCGTGACGTGATCGCGGCCCTGATTGTCGCCGATGAAATGCTCGCTGCGGTCCGCGATCCAGGCGACCGTTGTTTTGAGCTTCTCGGCCGCAAGCGCCGTCAGCACATATTCGCGGTAAGCCGGCGCCTTGGTGCCGAAGCCGCCGCCGACGTCATGCGTCAACACGCGCAGACGCTTGCCGTCGAGCTTCATGATCCCGCAGACGCTGGTATGGATCAGGTTCGCGCCCTGGCTCGACACCGTCATGGTGTAGCGCTCGTCGTCGCCGTAAGAGGCAACCACGCCGCGCGTTTCCATGAAGTTGGTGACGAGCCGCTGGTTCACGATCTCGATCTTCACCACTTGCGCTGCGGCATCGAAGGCGGCCTGCGCGGCGTCCCTGTCGCCGATATCGGCGATGTAGGCCTTGTTGTTCTCGCGCGTCGGCCAGACCTGCGCGGCACCCGGCTTCGCCGCCTCCGCCGTGCCGGACACCGCGGGCAGCGGCTCCCAGTCGACTTCGATCGCTTCGAGCGCGTTCCGCGCGGCAAGCACGCTCTCGGCAACCACGAAGGCAATCGCGTCGCCCACATGACGCACTTCCTCGGTGCAGAGCACTTCGTAAGGCGGCACGAAACAGGATTTCTCATCGACCGGCTTGATGAAACCGGCGGCGCGGCAGCCAAGATGATTGAAGTGCGTGACGTCCGCCGCGGTCAGGATCAGTTTCACGCCCGGCAGCGCTTGGGCGGCCTCGGTGCTGACAATCCTGAACTTTGCATGGGCATGCGGCGAGCGCAGCACCGCGGCGCGCAGGGCACCTTCCGGCACGCAATCGGCAACGAAGCGTCCCTGCCCCGTGATCAGCGGCGGGTCTTCGAGACGGGTATGGGGCTGTCCTGAGCCGAACTTCAGCGGGCGCATGCCCCTACCTTATCACGAGCCCGAAGTCGGCGCAGGCGCAGGTTTTGCGCGACGCATGCCGATCCGCCGCGCAACCACATAGAACACCGGCGTAAAGATCAGGCCGAAGATCGTAACCCCGAGCATGCCGAAAACCACGGGCGTGCCGAGCGCGGAGCGCAGTTC
>JAEZFA010000091.1 GCA_023417665.1 Pseudomonadota bacterium
TGGCACCGCCGCCTCGCGCATTTGGAGTCGAGAGCGTGCCTCCGACGGCAGGCTCACCGGCCCCGGCCATCGGCGGCGCATGGGTGGGACGAACCTGCAATAGCACCGCAGGTCGAGTGCAAGTCACTGAGTTTATTGGTGGGCCCGGCAGGACTCGAACCTGCAACCAGACCGTTATGAGCGGTCGGCTCTAACCATTGAGCTACAGGCCCGAAGGTGGCGGGAAACTATCAAGCACACGCGAACCGCACAACGGTCAAGACGGTGCCGCAAATGGCGGCAAAAGTGGCGGTCTTTCCGCCCCGGAGGATATCTGATGAACCGGCTTTTCGCGCTCGCTGCAGGACTTTCTTTCATCCTGTTCTCGCTTCCTGCAACCGCGCAGACGCTCGCGCCCCAGCCGCGCATTCCGACGCTCAATCTCACCGGCGAGGCTTCAGCCGACGCCCGCCCCGAACTTGCGATCGTGCAGGTTGGCGTCGCGGTGACTGCGAAAGTCGCGAAAGATGCATTGGCTGAAAATTCAAAACTGCTTGCTGCGGCGCTGAACGCGGCGAAGGAAAGCGGCATCGAGCCGCGCGACCTGCAAACCTCGGGCCTGTCCCTGCGCCCCGACATCATCCGCGCGGACAAATGGCCTCACCGCGAGGTTGTCGGCTATCAGGTGAACAATATCGTGACCATGCGGGTCCGCGACATTCCGAAACTGGGCGCCCTGCTCGACCGCCTCGTCGTGCTCGGCATCAACGACATCCGCGGCATTCGCTTTACCGTCGACAATCCGGCACCGCTGATCGAGCAGGCACGGGCCGAAGCCATCAAGGATGCCTTGCGCAAGGCCGAGAAATACGCCGAAGCCGCAAACCTGCGCATCGTGCGCGTGCTGACGATCAACGAAAGCGGCATCGAGGCGCCGGCGGTACGGCCCATGGTCTTGACCCGTGCCGCAAGCGCGCCGCGGCCAGATGTGCCCGTGGAAGCCGGCGAAATTACCTATCGCGCCCGGGTCAACGTGGAGTTCGAGATCGCGCCGAAATAATCAGCGCTTCGGCCGGTTCTGTTCGTCCACCAGCACGACGCGCGGCTGAAAGCTCCGTGCTCGCGTCTCGTCCATCTGCGCATAGGCGCAGATGATGACGTGATCGCCCTTCTGCACCAGCCGCGCGGCGGCGCCGTTCAGCGTGATGGCGCCGGATTGCGACGGCTCCTCGATCACATAGGTGGCGAAGCGCGCGCCCGACGCGATGTTGTAGATTTCCACGCGCTCGTTCTTCAGGAACCCGGCGGCATCCATCAGCGCCCGGTCGATCCCGATCGAGCCCTCGTAATGAAGATCCGCCCCGGTCACGACCGCGCGGTGGATCTTGCCTTTCATCAGCGTAAGCAGCATCGCCGGGCACTCCGGAAAAAGAAGGCCGCGCCTATAAGCAGTTTTTTCCGGCGGCGCCAGTCCCTTCCTGCAATCCTGTTGCGCCCGGCGCGCCGGCTTCCCATCTAATGGACGAGCAGGAGAGCGGAATGCGGGCACAGACCTATAGCGGCGTGGACGGCCAGGACCGCGAGGAGCGGCTGACGCGGCTGGAAACGCTTGCCACCCTGATGGACGCGGCAATCGTGGTTCCCGGCACCCAGATCCGCGTCGGTTTCGACGCGCTGATCGGGCTTGTCCCCGGAATCGGCGACCTCGTGTCCGCCGGCATTTCCACCCTGATCATTGTGGAAGCGCGCCGCCTCGGCGCGCCGCGCTGGCTGGTCGCCCGCATGATCGGCAATGTCGCGATCGACACCGTCGGCGGTGCCGTGCCGCTGGTTGGCGATCTGTTCGACGTTACCTTCCGCGCCAACCTGAAGAACGTCGCGCTGCTTCGCCGTCACTTCGAACGGGATCGGCGCGCCTAGACCTCGAACATGACGCCGAGCAGCGGCAAGGCTGAGGTCGTGACCGGCGCCGGCGACGGCGCGAACGCCCCCGCAACCAGCCAGGCAAAGCCGAGCAGAAGCAGGAAGCCCAGAAAGAACAGCGCGAAAAGGATCAGCGAAATTTTCTTCGCGAGCGCCGAGATATTGGTCAGCCCGAAAGCACCGGCCACCAGCGAGAGAATCAGAAAAATAACGGCGTAGCGAAGCATGCCTCACTCCTGAAGTTCGGCTGCACTAACGCGCGCGCGGCGCAGTTTGTTCCCCCAGCACCTCGCGTTAGCGCTTCACGCCGAACAGCAGGACGAAAAAGCCGACGAAAGTCACGAGGCTCGCGACCACGAACGGGATTTCGTAGCTGCCGCTCCAGTCATAGCCGATGCCGATCAGCAGCGGTCCGCCGGCGACGCCCGCCATCGTGATGAACTGGCTGATCGAATAGATGCGGCCATATTCGCGCGTGCCGAACTTCTCCGCGAGCAATAGCGGATGCATCATCAGGGAATTGCCGATGGTGACGCCGAACAGAACGACCGCCGCGAGGATTGCGGCCCGGTGGTTCGCGAAGGCGAGCACCATCAGCGCCGCACCCTGCACCGCCATCAGTTGCAGCGCGAAGCTGCGTACCCGAATCCAGAGCACGATCCACCCACCGCTCAACCGTCCTGCGATGCTCGCGAAAGCAAGGAAAGCCAGCGCAAGCGCGGCCGTCTCGGTACTGTCGCGAACATTCGCGAGCCGGTAGAGATGCGCGATCGCCGCGACCTGCGCACCGAACAGGAAGAGATAGGCAATCGATACCGCATAAAAGAAACCGCTTCGGCGCGCCTCGGCATAGCCCGCCGGATTTGCGCTGCGTTCGGCCTCGGCAGCACTCGGCTTGGCGGCGCCATCGGGCTCGAGTCCCATGGATGCCGGGCTCGGACGCATCACCAGAAGCGTCACCGGTATGATACCGAGCAGAAAGACCACGGCCATCCACGGACCTACCGAACTCAAACCACCGCGCTCGATGGAAAGCGCGACGACCGGCGTGATCAGAATGCCGCCGAGCGAGAGGCCGGTCGATGCGATCGAAAGCGCAAGCGAGCGCTTCGCGTTGAACCAGCGCGTGATGAGCGTGGTCAGCGGCACCAGACCGGTGCCGCCATAGGAGAAGCCGAAAAGAATGTTGAAGAGGAACAACTGCCACGTTTCGTAGAGATAGCCGACCGAAAGCAGGCAGATCGAGCCGAGCAGAGCCGAGGCGACGATGGTCGCGCGCGGATCGAAGCGATCGACGAGGCGCCCCACCAGAAGCCCCGACACGCCGCCCGAAATGAAGCACACCGCGGTCGCCGCACTCGTCAGCGACACCGGAAATCCCCGCTCCGCGACGAAAGCGTTGAGCAGCACCGACAGATTGTAGAAGATCAATCCCGACGTAATCGTCGTGATCAGACAGACCGCGGCGACGATGCGCCAGCCGTAGAAGATCGGTGAACTGCCGGACATTTGCGGGATGACGGGAGGGCCAAGAGTTGGCCGCAGCTATGCGGCTTTGGCTCTCGTGGCGCAATCCCTTTGCCGCATCCCAACCATGCGGCCTCGCGCACCGCAGCGCGGAACTACTTCTTTTCCAGCAGCAGCCGGTTACCCTGCTTCTCGATCAGCACCTTCGCCTGCTCGGCCATCTTGGCGAGCAGCCAGGGCAGCGAAACATCGATGACGACATGGTCCTCGCGGACGTCGATGGTGCCGGCCGCGTTCTGGCCGAGCATGGAAACATTGAACGCGACCTGGTCGCCGTTCCAGGTTTCGTCCTTGAAGGTCATCATGCCGGCGCCCTTTTCCCGCGCCGCGGCGAAGCCCCTGCGAATCCGCCGGCTTGCCTCGTCCTTGCCAAGCTTGTGGGGGATGGAAACCGTGACTTTCTCGGCCATTGCCTGCTCTCCGCGTCCAGAGGCTCTAGATAGGAATGCCACGCGCCTTGGCAACGCCTCAGGGATAATAATCGGACGGAACCTGATCCGGGCTGTAGGAAGCGGGCGCGCCAAGCTCGGCGGAGCGATAGACCGGATAGATGAAAGCGAATCCTGCGCCGGCCACGAGCAACGGCTCGAACTCCCGCAGATAGATCGCAAGCCCCACCGGCAGCGCCACGAAAAACAAAGCCGCAATCACCAGCACGACCGCCATGGCGGCATGACGGGCCTTGCCGATCCCGGATTCGAACTTGATCGCCGCGCGAAGACCATGCGGGATCGAACGATGCAGATCGGTCAGAAAGCGCCCGTACTCCACATTGCGCTCGTCATCGCTGTGCCCCCATTTTGACGCGCTCAGCACCGTGGTCACCGTGCCGTCACGAAATGCAATCTTGCAGGTGCCAATCGGGCCGTTCTTCGGAATATGCGCGACAATGAGATTGATGGCAGCAAGGTCTTCCCAGTCGCGAGTGTAAGACGTGCCCCGGATGAACCAGCCGATCCCCTTGGCGGAGAGATAAACGCCCTCGTCGTCGTTCTTGAGGTAGAAGCGCGGCGCGCCCTTGCGCACAAACAGCCGATATTCAGCGGCAGGCACTTCAGTGACAGGCGGCGTCGGGTTCATCCGACGATTATGCAGCAGCCGCTGCCGACGTAGAAGCCCCCTGCTTCTTCGGCCGCGACGCCAGAAGCAGCCAGGTCGCGATCGCAACGTTCAGCAGATTCCAGGCAAGACCGTTGGCAAAGGCAGCCTGATAGGAGCCGGTGTAGTCGAAGATCGCACCCGAAATCCAGCCGCCGAGCGCCATGCCGACGATGGTCGAGAAGATGACGATACCGACCCGGACACCCGCCTCCTGCGGCGGGAAATATTCGCGCACGATCACCGCATACATCGGAACGATTCCGCCCTGAAACAGGCCGAACAGCATCGAAATCACATAGAGCGAGGTAAGCCCGTCGAAGAAGAGATAAAGAAAAAGCGCGACGCCTTGCAGGAACGACCCGATCAGGAGCGTGCCGACCCCGCCAATCCGGTCCGCGACAAAGCCTGACGCGATGCGGCTGACGATGCCGAAAGCAAGCATCAGCGAAAGCATCTCCGCGCCGCGTGCCGCGCCGTAACCGAGATCACCGCAATAGGCGACGATGTGAACCTGCGGCATCGACATGGCAACACAACATGCGACACCCGCCACACTCAACAGAACCATCAACGCCGTCGACGACAGACCGAGCGTGCTTCTTGCGCTCGCCGCAGCCGCGTTGGCGCTGGATACTTCGGCAAGCGCGATCCGTCTGCGGAAAACCAGGGCGAGCGGCAGAATGGCGAGCAAGACAAAACAGCCGATCCACAGCTGCGTCGGACGCCAGCCTATCGTCGCCGACGAGTATTGCACGATCGGCGGCCAGATCGCGCCCGCGAGATAATTTCCCGATGCCGCGATCGCAACCGCGATGCCGCGACGCTTCGTGAACCAATGGGATAAATCCGCAATCATCGGCGCGAAGGTCACCGCCGCGCCGATACCGATCAGGATGTGGGTAAGCGCAAACAAGAACAGCGTCGGCGAAATGCCGGAAAGCAGATAGCCCACCGAAAGCAGAACCGTTCCGACCAGCAATGGAATAACGATGCCATAACGATCAGCAACCCTCCCCAGCACGATTCCGCCGATGCCGAAGCCAAGCATGGTCAGCGTATAGGGCAAGGTGGCGTCCGCGCGCAGCACGCCGAAGTCCTGCTGCACGGCCGGCAGAATGACGACCACCGACCACATGCCGACGGATCCCACTGCGCCAGCGAGCAGCGCGGTGAACAGGCGCAACCAAGCGTATCGCGACTCGGCAACACCGGTCGGAGCGGAATTGTCGGACAGGTTCATGATGCTGCTTTTGTCGGCGTTACCCGCATTCGGGTCAAGCTGCGCTGCGGCGAAAAGCGGGTCATTCCCTACGCCAAATTCTCATGGCGGGAATGCGAAAACCCTCGGAAATGAAGGTGATGCTATTCGCGGTCGTATTGATGCTCGACGGGCGATTTGGAAGCCGGCGACCTGGGTCCGGGCCGATCGCGGTCCGTATTCTGCGCCGCCTGCCGCATATTCTCACCCATGGCGCGCACGTTGATGCGAATTCCTTCAGCCAGAAGCCGCCGCCGCTTCCATAGCGTCCGCAGAAAAATCGCAATGCCAAGAAAAGTCCCTGCCAGACTCAAAAAAACCGCGAGCAGAATTGAACCGATAAACCCGCCGAGAAAATCCTTGCGGATCGAAAGCAGCGCCCGGTTGTTCAGCGACTTGTCACGATACTCCGCGCTCACCGTATAGTTGCCGCTTTCCGGGATCGAAAACTGCAATATTGCGAAACCGGTCTGTCCGCCGATGTTGTAACGGGAGCCGACCGTAACGGCTTCGACCGGAATGTTGCGGTTGTCAGCGCCGCGCACGACAAGCCGGAGACCCGAAAGGCTGCCTTGCGAAATGACGATCTCGCCATCGATCACCGCGCGCCCATCGGAGAACACCGTATAGTTGCCGCGCGACAGATGCAGCACTTTGGTTTCCGGCGCCACCAGCCGCGGCGCGTCGTCCGTGCGCCCGAACACATTCCACAGGATGATCGGCGCCGGCGCGATAAAAGATCCGAAAAAAAGAACCGCCGCAATCACATACCAGAAGCGGCCCGGAACGCGTTCGGAAACCCTGATCTCACTCATGTTTCGCCAACCCATGATGAATTCGGAAATCGTGCGACACTGTCATGGGCGCGTCAATTCGCGTCTATGGCTCAGGCGCAGGATCGCGCAACTTTTCGCCGCATGAACTCTTTATGGTCTTGAGCTGATCGTCTCCCACGAATCCCGATGCTGAACGCCAATCTTCGTCCCATTCTTTCCCTCCTCCTCGGTGTTGCATTGCTGCTTGCCGGCGCCGGGCTGCAAACTACGCTGCTGCCACTGCGGGCGGGCGCTGATAACTTCGGCACCTTCGCGATCGGCGCGATCGGCTCGTCCTACTATCTCGGATTTGTCGCGGGCTGCATTCTGGGCCCCTTCGTGATTCTGCGCGCGGGCCACATCCGTGCGTTCTCAGCACTGGTTGCGGTCGCCTCGGCAATGGCGCTCCTGCACGCACTCATTCCTCAACCGCTTGCCTGGGCGCTGATCCGGCTTGCCGCCGGCTTCTGTCTTGCCGGCTTTTATCTCGTGATCGAAAGCTGGCTCAACGACCGCTCGACAAACGAGACGCGCGGCCTCGTGATGTCGGCTTACGTCATCGTGAACTTTTCCGCGATCGCAGCCGGCCAGATGATCGTGACGACGCAGCCGATCGAAGGCACAAGCTTGTTCATGATCGCGGCAATCCTCTGCGCGCTTTCGATCGTGCCGATTGCATTGACCCGTTCGGCCCAGCCTGCGCCCATCACGATCGTGCAGTTTCAACCGCGCACGCTCTGGCAGGCGGCGCCCGTCGCGCTCGCCGGCAGCTTCATGGTCGGACTTTCGCTCGGTGCGTTCTGGTCGCTTGCGCCGGCAGCGATTCAACTCACCGGCGCCGATGTGACACAGGTTGCGACCTTCATGACGGTCGCAGTGATTGCCGGCGCGCTCGCCCAATACCCTATCGGGCGCGCCTCGGATCGCATGGACCGGCGCCTGGTCTTGTTCGCGTTGCTGGCGGCAAGCGCCTGCACCGCGCTCGCCCTGTCGCTTTACGCGACCGCCGGAACGGCGCTCATGGTTCTTGCCTTCCTGTTTGGAGCGCTCGCGCTGCCTACTTACTCAATCGCCGCCGCACATGGCTTCGACCGCACGCCGGCCGGAGAAATGGTCGCGACCTCCGCGACCATTCTGCTGGCGAACGGGTTGGGTTCGGTCGCCGGGCCGATCCTTGCCGCCATCTTCATGCGCGAGATCGGACCGGGCGGGCTTTTCCTGTTCGTCGCTGTCTCGCAACTCGCGCTCGCAATCTTCGTGGTGTACCGCACGCGCGTGAAGGCGCCGGCCGAACAGGCGGAAAAGGAAGTTTTCGATATCGCGAAAACCGCCCCCGTGGGCGCAATCGTGCCGGTCGAAGAACTGCGGCCGGAAGACCCCGCCGTTGCCGTACCCGATCCCTATGTGCCGGAGCCGCAGCAACCGGCGTAAGCGCCGCGGCTCAGGCGCGTTTGAGCACGGGCTCGTCCGGCGTCTCCTCGTGCAAGGCATAGCGGTCCTTGCCGTCGCGCTTCGCAACATAGAGCGCGCGATCCGCCTCCGCGATCAATTGCTCCGCGCGCTCGCCGATCTCGTTTCGCCACTGCGCGACCCCCACGCTGATCGTGATGGCGACCGGTTCGCCGCCTTTGGGCGACCATTGGGTACGCGATCCTTCGAGCACGCGGCGCGCCATGATCGCGCCTTCGCGCAGGGTTGTGGACGGCAGCACGACGCAGAATTCGTCGCCGCCCATCCGCACCAGAAGATCGCCGCTGCGCAGGCGCGAACGGATCGCGCGCGTGAGCAGGCGCAGGCATTCGTCGCCGGCGGCATGGCCATAGGTGTCGTTGATCGCCTTGAAGCCGTCGACGTCGATCATCATCACCGCGAAAGGCTCCTGCGTGCGGCCGGAACGGGCGCATTCTTCGTGGAGCCGCGCCTGCAACTGGCGACGATTGCCGGCACCGGTGAGATCGTCGGAGAGCGCAAGCTCGGCGACTTCCGCGCGCAGCCGGTCGATTGCCATCAGCAGGAAGCCGAAATTCCACGCCATGGAAGAGAAGACCAGGAGCACGATCAGTCCGGCCTGAAACTGGTTGAACTCGATCAGCGTCACCTCGCCGCCGACGTTCAGGAGCGCTGCGACCGGACGAAGCCAGTAGATCGCGATGCAAAGCACCGTGATGTAGCCGGTCAGACGCGCACCGGGACGCGGCACGCCTTCCGCGCGGGAGAACAGGATCGGAAGCACCGCGATGAGCGCAATCGACTGCGCGACTGAGTAGATCAGAATGCGGGCCGGCATGCTGTCCTGCCAGACCGAGAAGATCGCAAGACCCGCGACCGTGACGCCGGTGACGGCGAACGTCATGCGCCACATCAGCGGACGCTCGTAGAGCCGCTGAATGCCCATGGAGGCGAGGAAGCCGGCAAAGATGAACAGCGCGCTGCCGATCAGGATCGGGATCAGCGGATGCATGACACCGCGAAACAGCGAAAGGCCGGCGCCGATGGTCGCAACAAAAGCCGCTGCCGCCCAGAACCGCGCCGCGCCGAAGCGCGGATAGCTCCGCATGACATAGAACCAGACCAACCCCAGCGAGAGGAAATTGATCACGAAGACGAGAAAGAGCGTGGAAACGCTGAACATGGCGCTATCCCCTTTTTCCCGCGCGACGCGCTTTCCCGTGATCTTTTGTCTGGCGCATTTCTTAGCAGCGGCTTTTAAGCAGCCGCTTTCCCCCATATTCGAAGCGATCTTCACGCCCGCCGCTTAAGGAAGCATCACTTTACCGGCGGAACCGGCAGCGTGGTTTTGAATGTCTTAACGCCGCCCGCAAACGAAAGCGGCAAGCCAAAAAGGCCTGCCGCATCGCTGTTTCAAAGCGGGAAGTTGAGAACGCCGGCGCTTTACGCCGCCTTGCGCTGGTGTCTGCCCTCGCGCACTTCCTCGATGATCTTCTTCGTGAATGCCTCGAGATCCTTCGGATTGCGCGAGGTGACGATGCCCTGATCGGTGACGACCTCAGCGTCCTGCCACTTCGCGCCGGCGTTCTCGACGTCTTTGCGGATCGACTTGTAGGACGTCATCTTGCGTCCCTTGGCGATGCCGGTTTCGATGAGCAGCCAGGGCGCATGACAGATCGCGGCGACGATCTTGCCGCTGTCGTGGAAATCCTTGATCAGTGCGAGCGCCTTCTCGTTCTGGCGGAGAAGATCGGGATTGATCTGCCCGCCCGGCAGCACGATCGCGTCGTAATCGGACGCTTTGGCTTCATCGAGCGTGCGGTCGACCTTCACGGGCGAACCCCAGTCTTTTTCCTTCCAGCCCTTGATCTCGCCCGCTTCCGGCGCGACGACCTGCACGGTCGCGCCCGCTTCCTGCAAGCGCTCGCGCGGCACTTCGAGTTCCGACTGCTCGAAACCGTGCGTCGCGAGAATGAGAATGCGCTTGCCGGAAAGTTCGCTGGCCATGATTTTCCTCCTGTAACTGGTTTCTCGCGCCGCGCGGGATTGATTGCGCGTCGCGTTGCTACAGGAGGAAAGCGCGAGCGCCGGCTTCGTTCCGGATTTTTCGCGCGGGCGCCCTTTATGCCTCGTTCAACCCTGCGCCGCGCTCGCTCAGGAACCGCTGCGCTTTGGCGGTGAGTTCATAGGGCGCGAGTTCTGCGTCGTTTTCGTCCGAAGGCGTGATGAAACCGGACGTGAGCAGCGCTTCGACGAGCTGGCGCTTTTGCGAGTCGAGTTCGAGCGGCGCCTTCTGGCCGATATCGACGAGGAGCGAAATCTGCTCGTTCGAAAGGTTTTCCATGGCAAGCAGCCCTCCAGCTTGATCGGGAGAACGTCCAAGCAGGCAAATGAGTTCCTTTTGAGTCTCTCGACACATGGCGCGAGACGCGCGCTTTCGCTGACGCGATCATGCAATCAGGAACAGGCACGGATGAAGCCCGCTCGCTGGCAGAAAATTCGCCGCGTCTAACTTTCCATAAAGAGGTAGAGAACCCGCTATGAGTATGCGCGACTATATCACCGCAACTGCTCCGCAAAATAGACCAGCGTCTTGCGGTAGACCTCCGAGCGATTCCACTCCCGCATCACCTGAAAATTCTGCGTGCCTTCACCGTAAGGAGCGCCGCGCTGCCAGCCGCTGACCGCAAGCAGGTTCGCGGTCGAGGCCAGCACGTCGGGAATGGAGCGGCGCAGGTTCACATGCCCGTCGCCGTCGAAATCGACGCCATACTTGATGTAGCTGGAGGGCAGGAACTGCGTCTGGCCGATCTCGCCGGCATAAGCACCGAGCAGGTCCTTCTTCGAGAGGTCGCCGCGCGCCATGATCTGGAGGGCGGCGAACAACTCGCCCTGAAACAGCTCGGTGCGGCGGCAGTCATGCGCGAGTGTCGCGAGCGTCCGCACCACCGGCATGTTGCCGGTGAAGCCGCCATTGTCCGTCTCCATGGTCCAGATCGCCATGATCAGTTCGCGCGGCACGCCGAAGCGCGCTTCCACGCGGTCCAGGAGCTTCCTGTGCCGCACCAGCAGCGTCTTCGCGCGCTTCACCCGCGGCGCGGTCACGCGCGTGCGCGCATAATCCTCCCACGAGCGCTTGAAGGTGTTGCGCTGGCGGCGGTCGAAGGCCATCACCTTCGCGTCGTGCTCGATGTCGTCGAAGGCCTCGGCCAGCACCGCTTGCGGGATGCCGCGCGCCGCAGCTTCGCGCCGGAATTCGGCGATGAAGCTCTCGAACCTGCCGCCGCATTGCGCGGCCGCAGCGGGAGCGATGAGGGCGAGCGAGAGCAGCGAAGTCGCGAGCAAGCGTGAGAGCATGAGCATTTCCTGAATCGTCATGGCCGGATTTTATCCCGGCCATCCGCGCCTTATTCGTGGCAACAGACGCAAAGACCTGGACGCCCGTAAATCAATTGTTGAAGTCGGATAGAGCCGGCCCGGGAGGCCGGCCTGACGAGATCGCATGCAAAGCGCCACGGCTGGCGCTATTTCCAGCTTTGCAGGAGCGCCCACGGGCCCGCCATGTGGCCTTCCGGCGGATCGGGCTGGATCACGACCTGGCGCGCGCCCGGGAAAGATGCCTCGGTAATTCCCGGCGCGCCGACGATCACGACCTTGCGGATACGGGCGCGCTCGTCTTCCGAAAGCTGCGACCAGATCTTCGCGCTGGCATAGCCGCCGCCGGAAAAGCCGTAGAGCGCGCTGACGCGCGGATCGTTGCGGATGCGCGCGAGCGCAAGCTGCATCTGCTCCGCGGTACCGCCCGCGACATCGAGCACCTGCCCGCCGTAGCCCGACGACAGCGCGTAGAGCTTCGCGGAATTGTCGTCGAGCTGGCCGCGCGGGTTCTCGGCATTCGCAATGCCGCGCAGGATCAGCATGGTGCCGCCGGGCATGGCGTATTGCCAGGTGAAGAGGCCGACGACGGCGAGCAGGCCCACTATGGCCGCAACGGTGAAGACACCGGCGCGATTGCCGGCGGCGTGAGAAGGCGCGCGGGAGAGCATGGAAATGACCGTTTCAAGGATTGTTCGCGGGGGCTTAACCCCGCGAGCGGCGCGGAAGTTCCCCGCTCGTTGCCGGCAACGAAATCGAAACCGCCGCCTGCCAGGATCGTCGCCATGCCGGAAAGTACCAAAGGCAATCTCGTCGGGCTTGCGTTCGTGGCGCTCATCGCCGCGATCGGGGTCTATATCGTTGCGATCGGCCTCGGAAAATTCGGCACGAATCCGAACGACGCGCCCGGCTGGGTGCTGATGGTTGCGGGCGCTGCGTTTCTGTTTGCAGCCGCGAGCATGGGCATGAGCGCGATCGGCGGCATCTTCTTCGGCGCGAAAGCCGGACCCGACGGCGCGCTCACCGACGACGCGCCGTATCCGATCCGTCTCGCGCAGATACTCCTGAGCCTCATGATCGTGGCGCTTCTGGCCGTCGTCGCCACCTGGGTTGCCTTCAACCCCGGAGACGCGAGCACGACCGGCCGCAAGATCGCCTTCGCAGGCGGTGCCGTGCTCGTCTGGCTGATCTTCGCGGGCTTTGCCTATTTCCGGCTGCGCAAGCTGCATCGCTAGGCGCAAACAAAAAAGCCCCGCGGTTTGCGCGGGGCTCTTTTTCGTTGCGGTATTCTTTAGTTGTCGAGGAACGAGCGCAGTTTCCGCGAACGCGACGGATGCTTGAGCTTCCTGAGCGCCTTCGCTTCGATCTGGCGAATGCGCTCGCGCGTCACCGAGAACTGCTGGCCGACTTCCTCCAGCGTGTGGTCGGTGTTCATGCCGATGCCGAAGCGCATGCGCAGCACGCGCTCCTCGCGTGGCGTGAGCGAGGCAAGCACGCGCGTCGTGGTTTCGCGCAGGTTCGACTGGATCGCGGCGTCGATCGGCAGCACCGCGTTCTTGTCCTCGATGAAATCGCCGAGGTGCGAGTCTTCCTCGTCGCCGATCGGCGTTTCGAGCGAGATCGGTTCCTTCGCGATCTTCAGGACCTTCCGCACTTTTTCCAGCGGCATGCCGAGCTTCTCGGCAAGCTCTTCCGGCGTCGGTTCGCGGCCGATTTCGTGCAGCATCTGGCGCGAGGTGCGCACGATCTTGTTGATCGTCTCGATCATGTGCACTGGAATGCGGATGGTGCGCGCCTGATCGGCAATCGAGCGCGTGATCGCCTGGCGGATCCACCAGGTCGCGTAGGTCGAGAACTTGTAGCCGCGGCGATACTCGAACTTGTCGACCGCTTTCATCAGGCCGATGTTGCCTTCCTGAATGAGATCGAGGAACTGCAAACCGCGGTTCGTGTATTTCTTGGCAATCGAAATCACGAGGCGAAGGTTGGCTTCCACCATTTCCTTCTTGGCCTGCCGCGCCTCGCGCTCGCCCTTCTGCACCATCTGCACGATGCGGCGGAATTCCTGAATCTCGAGGCCGGTCTCGGTCGCGAGCGCATGAATGTCGTGCCGGATCTGCTTGATGCGCTCCTTGTCGTTGCCGATGAAGCCCTTCCAGCCTTTCTGGCCGAGCTTGCCGACGCGCAGAAGCCACTTCGGATCGAGTTCAGAGCCCTGATAGTTCTTGATAAAATCCTCGCGCTCGACGCCGTGGCTTTCGGCAAGGCGCATCAGGCGCACTTCCAGACCCACGAGACGGCGGTTGATTTCGTAAAGCTGCTCGACCAGCGCGTCGATGCGGCCCTGGTTCAGCGAGAGCGACTTGACGTCGCCGACCAGCTCTTCCTTGAGCTTCTTGTAGCGCCGCTCCTGCGAAGGCGAGAGCGACTCGTTCTTGAGCTTGTTCTCGACGTTCTGGTCCTGCAGCTTGCGCAGCCGCTTATAGGCGTCGGCAACCTTGTCGAAGGTTTCGACGACCTTGGGCTTGAGCTCCGCTTCCATCGCGGCGAGCGACAGCGCGTTCTCCAGATCGTCCTCATCGTCGTCCGCTTCCGGGCGACGCGCACTTTCCTCTTCCTCGTCGTCGCGCGGCGCGGTCGAGGGCGCGGCTTCCGCCTTCTGGCGCGCGGCGGCAGCGGCCGCCTGCTGTTCGCGGATCGCAGCCTGTCCGCCCATCGGCGGGTTCGGGTTCACCGGCTGGTTCTTCGCTTCCGGGCCGGCATAGGTCGCTTCGAGATCGATGATGTCGCGCAAGAGCGCCTTGGCTTCGGCAAGCTCGTCGCGCCACACGATGATCGCCTGGAACGTGAGCGGGCTTTCGCACAGCCCTGCGATCATGGCTTCGCGGCCGGCCTCGATGCGCTTGGCGATCGCGATTTCGCCTTCGCGCGAGAGCAACTCGACCGAGCCCATTTCGCGCAGATACATGCGGACCGGATCGTCGGTGCGCTCGCCCGGCTCCGACTTCTTGGTGGTCGCGAGCGACTTCGACGAAGACGTCTCTACGAGATCCGTCCCCGTATCGTCGTCATCGTCGTCTTCTTCTTCCTCGCCGTCGGTGTCTTCGGCTTCGACGACATTGATGCCCATGTCGTTCATCATCGCGAGCACGTCTTCGATCTGCTCGGAGGTGACTTCTTCCGACGGCATCACGTCGTTGAGCTGGTCATAGGTGACATAGCCGCGCTTCTTTGCGGCCTTGATCATCTTCTTGACCGCGGCATCGGAGAGATCGAGCAGCGGACCGGCTTCGCCTTCCGCGTCCGCGGGCTGCTCGGTATTGCCGCCCTTTGTCGGAGCGACTGCGGCACCGGCAACGCGCTTGAGGTTTTCGACGCCGGCAGCGGTGCGGCGGGTATCGGCGGGCGTCTCTTCCTTGGCCGGCGCAATCGGCTTGCCGCCGGCAATCGCACGCAGCAGGTCACGAGCCTTGCCGACGGTGCCCTGCTGGGCCGCGGCCTTGCCGCCCTGCGATTTCGCTTTCGCGGAAACGGGTACGCTTTTGGACTGCGGCTTCTTCTCGGGCATCCGGTCGGATGCTGCGAGCGCCTTCTGCAGCGGAGTGAGGGGCTTCTTCTTTGCGGCGGCTTCTTTTGCTTTCGCGGCAGCGGCGGCTGCCTTTTCTTTTTCTTTCAACGCTTTTTCTTTTTCCTTGGCCTTCTGCTTCGCAGCGGCTTCTTTCGCTTTCGCAGCAGCAGCCGCGAGCTTGGCCTTTTCAGCCTTCTCTTTTTCTTTTTTCTTACTATCCGCTTTCTTGGCTTTATCTTTGGAGGCCACGGGGCAATCCTTGTGTCCTAAGGCCGCATCCGGTTGCCCGAATCAGCCTGCCAGTTTCTACATTGTACGCGCCGGTCGGCCGGACTGTGCCCCGAAGCCTTCGATCAGAGCCTCCGTCCCGTCCAGGATCGCGAGCCGCTCTTGAAGGTCCAGTAGCCTGGCTTGGTTGGCCTCGGTCGGCTCCGCGCCAAACGCGCGTTCGGCCTCACGCAGCTCTCTAGATAGCGTGCGCTTCCGCCGATGCAAGCTCACGATTTGATGCCACCAGGCCAGAACATCCTCGGAGGCCGATTCCGGCCGGATTTCCCAGTCCGCACCGTGCGAAATGGCACGTTCCATGCGTGTCCGGATGGGGCCGGCACCGGCCTCCTCCAGCATGCCCGCCAGCATCACCGTCTCGGAAACATCCGCCCTCGCCGCTGCCTCCAGAATGGCCTTGCGCAAAGCGGCGGCATCGCCGTGGGCGAGTTCCAGTTCCGCGAACTCCTCGGCGTGATCCTGCAGGAGCCATGGATGGTTCAGGAC
>JAEZFA010000096.1 GCA_023417665.1 Pseudomonadota bacterium
CGGTAAAGGTACACAAGCTGGAGAAGGTTCGCGCGAGCCAGGAGCTTGCGGAGCACTTCGAGGTCCCGGCCAAGACCGAGCTGTTTCATAGCGTGATCGTTTACGCGGCGAATGATGCTCCGGTGCAGATCGAGGACCGGTACGTCTCGGCGGAGTTCGCGCCGGACTTCATAAAGCAGGATTTCACCACGCGATCCACGACCGACTATTTGCAGGCGATCGCCCGCGCGACGGAAGCCTTGCTGGTGATCGAGGCGACGCCGCCGAGCGCGGAATGTTGCCGGCTGCTCAACATACCGCGCACGGAGCCGTGTCTTGTCGTGACCCGCCAGACCAAGGTGAAGAATCTGGTCACGACCTATACGCGCTTCTATCATCCGAGCTCGCGTCATCGCATCGTCAGTCACTTCGACTTTCGGGACGCAAGCCCCGAACGGATGCGGCGCTAGCGCTCGTTTTCAGCCGAGCAGGGTCCGCGCGATGATGTTGCGCTGGATTTCCGACGAGCCCTCATAAATACGCATGATGCGCACGTCGCGCACATAGCGCTCGAGCGGAAGCGCGCGGGTGAAGCCGTAGCCCCCGTGAATTTGCAGCGCCTTGTCGGTGACGCGCGCCGCCATCTCGGATGCGAAGAGCTTCGCCATCGACGCTTCCAGGCTGTAGCGCTCCGCTGCCGCTCGCTTGGCGGCCGCGGCATGGCCAAGACCGCGCGCCGCCGCGATTTCGACCGCCATATCGGCGATCATCCACTGGATCCCCTGATACTCCGATAGCGGCAATCCACCGATCTTGCGCTCGCGCGCCCAGTCTCGCGCCGCGGCAAAAGCGGCTTCGGCAATCCCGACGCAGCAGGCGGCGATGTCAAGCCGTCCCGCATCCAGCGTCTTCAGGGCCGTGCGGAAGCCCGAGCCCTCGGCGCCGAGCCGGGCGTCCTTCGGCACCACGCAGTCGAGGTTCACCTCGAAGACATGGCCGCCGCGCAGTC
The DNA here is from genome assembly GCA_023417665.1 of Pseudomonadota bacterium. Classification (GTDB taxonomy): domain Bacteria; phylum Pseudomonadota; class Alphaproteobacteria; order Rhizobiales; family Xanthobacteraceae. The sequence goes on from JAEZFA010000096.1 coordinate 989, forward strand.
CCATGGTCGGTTCGTTCGCGCCGATCTGTACGCCCGGCGTTTTCGGATCGACCACGAACGCGGAAATTCCGCGCGCTCCTGCTGCCGGGTCGGTTTTGGCATAGACCACGATGAAATCCGCATCGCCTGCATTCGAGATGAAATGTTTCGTGCCTGTGATCCGGTAGCCGTCGGCTTCCTCGCGCGCCGCCGTGGTCATGTCGGCGGGATTGGATCCCGCGCCCGGCTCTGTGAGAGCGAATGCGCCGAGCAGTTCGCCGCTCGCGGCGCCGGGAAGCCAGCGCTTCTTCTGTTCGTCGCTGCCGCCGTAGAGGATCGAATCCGTCGCAAGATAATGCGCGGTGACCATGGATGCGGTGGACGCGCAGGCGCCGGCGATCATTGCTACGGTTTCGAACTGCGTCCAGGGGTCGATGCCGGCACCGCCGTATGCTTCGGGAAGATTTTGTCCAAGGATGCCGAGTGCGGCGAGCCCGGCGCGATGCCGGGTCGCAAAGATTTCGCCTGCATCGATCTCGGCCGCCGCAGGGGCGAGCACGTCGCGGCAGAAGGCGGCGACGCTGCTGATGACCTGGGTGTCTGCTTGCTCCGACATGGCTTCATCCCTGCCGGAGACAGAATTGCTTTGCCGCCGGTATGTATTGTCTATACAATTAATCCTATGGCCGCCCCGGGTGCCGTGCAAGCCGTTTCGCGGGGCAGGAGGATTTCCCATGGACAAAATCATGCTCACGCCCGGATCGGTTTCGCTGCCCGCGTGGCGGGCGATCTATCGCGGTGCGCCGGCGACACTCGATCGCGCGTGGCTGCCGGCAGTCGAGGCGGCAGCCCGTGTCGTCGAGGAGATCATCGCGGAAGGGGCGCCGGTTTACGGCATCAATACCGGCTTCGGAAAACTCGCGCAGGTGCGCATCGGCGTCGAAGATCTTTCGACCTTGCAACGAAACATCGTGCTTTCCCATGCCGCCGGAACCGGCGATCCGATGCCTGCGGCCGTGGTGCGCCTGATGATGGCGCTGAAAATGAGCAGCATCGGGCAGGGCGCTTCCGGCGTTCGTTTTGCGGCAATCGAAATGCTCGAGGCGATGCTTTCGCGCGATCTCGTTCCCGTCATCCCCGCGCAAGGTTCGGTCGGCGCATCGGGCGATCTGGCGCCGCTCGCGCATCTCGCCGCTACCATGATCGGCTACGGCGAGATCGACACGCCGCAGGGCCGGCTGCCGTCGGAGCAGGCGTTGCGCGCCGCCGGGCTCGCGCCGATTGCGCTCGGTCCCAAGGAAGGTCTGGCGCTTCTGAACGGCACGCAGTTCTCCACGGCCTATGCACTTGCCGGCTTGTTCGAAGCCGAGAATCTTTTGCGGGCCGCGCTCGTGACCGGTGCGTTGTCGGTCGATGCTGCGCGCGGCTCCGATACGCCGTTCGACCCGCGCATTCACGCGCTGCGCAAGCACGAGGGACAGGCCGCGACCGCCGCGGCGCTGCGCGCCTTGCTCGACGGAAGCGCCATCCGCGCTTCGCACCTCGTGAATGATGACCGGGTGCAGGATCCTTATTGCCTGCGCTGCCAGCCGCAGGTAATGGGCGCGTGTTTCGACTTTCTAAGGAAGGCCGCCGCGACGCTGGAAATCGAAGCGGATAGTGTCACCGACAATCCGCTGATCTTTGCCGACAGCCGTGAAGCGCTTTCGGGCGGCAACTTCCACGCCGCACCAGTCGCGTTCGCCGCAGACGTCATCGCGCTCGCGCTTTGCGAAATCGGCTCGCTCGCGGAGCGCCGGATTGCCATGCTGGTCGATCCCGCGCTTTCCGGTTTGCCGGCTTTTCTCACGCCGAAGCCGGGGCTCAATTCCGGTTTCATGATTCCGCAGGTTACGGCGGCCGCGCTGGTCTCCGAGAACAAGCAAAGCGCCTATCCCGCGAGCGTGGATTCCATTCCGACTTCCGCCAATCAGGAAGATCACGTTTCGATGGCGGCACATGGCGCGCGAAGGCTCATGCGCATGGCGGAGAACACGACCGGCGTGATTGCGATCGAACTGCTCGCGAGCGCGCAGGCCTGCGGCTTTCACGCGCCGCTGAAAACGAGCGCGCCGTTGCAGCGCGTGATCGGCATGCTTCGCGAGCAGGTGCCGGCGCTCGATCACGATGACTATTTCTATCCGCAGATCGAAGCGGCGAAATCCTTCGTGCGCTCCGGCGCGGTGGTCGATGCCGCCGGTTCGGACGTTCCGGCCGTCTGCGTCTGACGCAAAGAAAAAGCGGGCGCCGCGCCG
>JAEZFA010000173.1 GCA_023417665.1 Pseudomonadota bacterium
GATGAAAGGATTGCGCGGCTTTCCCTTCTCGTATTCGAGTTGCACGATCGAATTGAAGGCGCTGCCTGACGGCTCGCGGCCGACGCGCTGCCACAGGCGATCGCCGATCTTGCCGAGCGCCAGCGTAAGCGTGAACACCTTCGAGATGCTTTGAATCGAGAACGGGACCTCGCTGTCGCCGGCACTTGCGACTTCGCCGTCGTTTCCGACAACCACGATTCCGAACTTCCGCGGATCGACCTTGGCTAGCTCGGGAATATAGGACGCAACCTTGCCCCGCTCCTGCCGGTCGGCCATGTCGGCGGCGATTTCCTTGACGACTTCTTTGAGATCAGGAATGGCGCTTTACCCGCGCGGGCGCGCGGCCTCGATCAAATCCGGCAGGAATTTATGGGAAGCACACCCGGCCTGCCAAGTGAACCCTTGGATGAACCCTTGGATGAACCCTTGGATGAACCCTTGGACGATTGCGTAGAGAGTTCGTTAGCCATTCGGAGCAGCCGAACGGAAGCTGGTTGTCTTCCGCGCTTGTCGCGCGCCGGGTTGCCCACTATCTGCGCAGGATGATCGAAAACCGGCAATTGCGGGAAGAACTCTTGCGCGGCGGCATTGCCGTCGCCGGAACGGCGCTTGGCGGCTATCTGCTTTCGGGCCAGCCGCTTCTGGCGCTGTTGCTCTTCATTGCCGCCATCGTCGCGGTTCGGGGCTGCGCATTCTGTTATCTTTACGGCCTGTTCGGCGCGGCCCGCGCCTGCAATCTTCGTCCGCGCCCGCCGCAGGCGAGCCCGAACCGCAGCAGCAACTAGCGCGCCTCCAGTGCCGCCTTGATTGCAGGACCCACGCTCGCCTTCATCGCCTCGCCGAGCGCCATGACGCCGGTCAGCGGCCGTACCATGACCTCAAAGGCGACGATCTTTCCGTTCTCGTCGAACTTCACGAGATCGATCCCCTTGAGCTCCTTGTCGCCGACAGTTGCCGAGAATTCGAGACAGACGCTGTCGTCCTCGTCGAACAGTTCGCGGTGATACTCGAAGTTCCGGAACACCGTCATCGCGCCGCGCAGCACGATGCAGACCACCTTCTTGCCGGGATAGGGCGTATTCGCGACCGGCGAGCGGAACACCGCATCGTCGGCGACGATCTGCTCAAGGTCCGACAGATCGGCTTTTGCGATCATATCGTGCCATTTTGCGAGCGAGGCGGCGGCGGATGACGAAAGATTCATTGGCGTTTCCTTTTGCTCTATTCTAGACCGCGAAACCCGGGGCAAGTCCACCTCACGCCAAATGCCGCAACGGAAACAACAAGACACGCGCGAACCGAAGCCGCTATGGCGGCAGGCACTGGACCTCGAAGTGATCCGGCAACTGCCGTTCTGGATGCTTGCCGCGGCATCCCTGATAGCCGCCCATCACGCGCCCTACGGCCGCAAGGCTTATGAATTCAACTGGGATTTCAGCTGGGCTGCGATCGAGTGGTCGCTCTACAAGCCGAAACATATCGCGACCTGCGCGCTGCTAATGGTGCTCGGCGTGCTGGCTTATAAATGGAAGCGCTGGTGGCTGGCCGCGCTCCTGACCATGCTTGTAGGCTTGAGCTGGGAATTCGCGCAGGCCACCGTCGCAGGCCACTATGCGCGTATCGCCGATCTGGCGCCGAATTTTGTCGGCGTCGTGCTCGGCTGGCTTATCGTCGAAGGCATCCGCCACGCGATGAAGCCGGAGGATTATCTGTTCGGGTGAGCTACCACGCCGCGTAAGCGGTCAATGCGCTTGCTGCGAGAAATATCGCAATCGCGGGATGCCGCCAGCCGCAATAGATACAGGCGAGCGCCGTCAGGAAAATCGTCGCGGCCAGCGTCAAGGCAATCGCGCGCAGCGGGTTCGCGGGCTGTGCCGCGATAATCGCGAGAACGGCGGCGGCAAACCACCAGTACAGACTGGCGAGATGCCATACGCCGCGGATCACGCGCTCGGTGAAGCCGCGGTCGCCGCGACGCAGCAGCGGCAGTCCCGGCATTGCAAGCAGCCGCGGAAGAAAAGCGCGTTCACCGAGATAGGAATGCGCCACCCCCGCGACGACCATCAATCCCGCGGCCAGCCACAGCATCGCGCTTCCTACATGTTCGGATAGTTCGGGCCGCCGCCGCCTTCGGGCGTGGTCCAGTTGATGTTCTGGTTCGGATCCTTGATGTCGCAGGTTTTGCAGTGGACGCAGTTCTGCGCATTGATCTGGAAGCGCGGACCATCCGCCTCCTCGACCCACTCATAGACGCCGGCCGGACAATAGCGGTTCGATGGCCCGGCATAGACATCGTGCTCCGACTTCTTCTGGAGCTCCATGTCCTTCACCTTGAGATGGATCGGCTGGTTCTCTTCGTGGTTGGTGTTCGAGATGAATACCGAGCCCAGCTTGTCAAAGGTCAGTACGCCATCGGGCTTCGGGTAATCGATCTTCTGGTGTTGCGAGGCGGGATCGAGCGACTGCGCGTCGGTCTTGCCGTGCTTCTGCGTGCCGAAGAACGAGAAGCCGAGCAGCGTATTGGTCCACATGTCGAAGCCGCCCAGCATCATGCCGACATAGAGCCCGAACTTCGACCAGAACGGCTTTACGTTGCGCACCTTCTTCAGATCGACGCCGACCTGCGAGCCGCGCCAGCCTTCTTCGTAACCGATTAGCTCGTCGCGCTCGCGCCCTGCTTCCAGCGCCTTTGCGACTTCCTCGGCCGCCATGATGCCGGTCAGAACCGCGTTATGCGATCCCTTGATGCGCGGCACGTTCACGAAGCCGGCGGCACAACCGACCAGCGCGCCGCCGGGAAACACGAGCTTGGGCACCGACTGGAAACCGCCTTCGGTGATCGCGCGCGCGCCATAAGAAATGCGCTTGCCGCCCTCGAAGGTGCCGCGCACGGACGGATGCGTCTTGAAGCGCTGGAACTCCTCGAAGGGAGCGATATAGGGATTCTTGTAGTTGAGATGGACGACAAAGCCGACCATCACCTGCTCGTCCTCCATGTGATAAAGGAACGAGCCGCCGCCGGTCTGGTTGTCGAGCGGCCAGCCGAAGGAATGTTGCACGAGGCCCGGCTTGTGCTTCTCGGGCGCAACCTTCCAGAGTTCTTTCAGGCCGATGCCGTATTTCTGCGGTTCGGAATTCTTGTCGAGGCCGAACTTCGCGATCAGCTGTTTGGAGAGCGAGCCCCGCGCACCTTCGGCAAAGAAGGTGTACTTGCCGTGCAGCTCCATGCCGCGCTCGAAATGATCGGTCGGCTTGCCGTCGCGGCCGACGCCCTTGTCGCCGGTCGCAACACCTTTCACCGCGCCGTTCTCGTCGAACAGCACTTCGGCAGCGGCGAAGGTCGGATAGATCTCGACGCCGAGCGCCTCTGCACGCGACGCCAGCCACCGGCAGACATTGCCGAGCGAGACGATGTAGTTGCCGTGATTGTTCATCAGAGGCGGCATCAGGAAATTCGGCACGCGAAGCGCGCCGGTCTTTGTCATGTAGTAGAAGTGGTCGTCCGCCACCTCGGTCTTGAGCGGCGCGGTGTCGTCCTCGCGCCAATCCGGGATCAAGCGATCGAGGCCGATCGGATCGACCACCGCGCCGGACAAAATATGCGCGCCGACTTCGGAGCCCTTTTCCAGCACCACCACCGTCGCTTCCGGCGCAAGCTGCTTGAGCTTGATCGCCGCGGCGAGACCGGAAGGCCCGGCGCCGACGATGACCACATCGAATTCCATCGCCTCGCGGGCCGGCAGTTCCTGATTTTCCTCGGGCATGGGTCGCTTCCCTTGAGATTTAAGGTGTTTTCCCTGTTTTTTTGACCGATTACAACCAAGCTTCGCATTGACGTCGCGGCGGTTTGGATTTCATTTGCGGCCATGACCGAGGCTTCCCCGCACCCGCTCGACGTGCTGCGCTTCTATGCCGAGAACGGCGTCGACATCGCGCTCGAAGAGGCGCCGGTGAACCGACTGGCGGAACCGGTACCGGCCGCCGCCGGAAACTACACCTTTGAAGTCCCGAAGCGGGAGGCGCCGAAGCCTTTCGGCGCGAAGCTTTCCGCGCCCACTGCTCCGCGAAACATGGCACCGCCGGCCGCACCCGACGCCGCAATCCGCGATGCGGGACAACTCGCCGCCGGTGCCGCGACGCTCGAAGAACTTCGTGCCGCCGTTGAACGCTTCGAAGGCTGCGCGCTGAAAACCACCGCCATGCGCACGGTGTTCGCGGACGGCAACCCGCAGGCACGCATCATGTTCGTCGGCGAAGGCCCCGGCGCGGAAGAGGACCGCGAGGGCCTGCCTTTCGTCGGCCGTTCCGGCAAATTACTCGACCGCATGCTGGCTGCGATCGGGCTCGACCGCACCTCGGTTTATATCGCCAACATCATTCCGTGGCGTCCGCCGGGAAACCGCACGCCGACGCCGCAGGAATCCGCGATCTGCCTGCCCTTCATCAGGCGGCAGATCGAGCTTGCGAACCCCGAGATTCTCGTGTGCCTCGGCGGCCCGTCAGCGACGACGCTGCTTGAACTGAAGGAAGGCATCACGCGCACGCGCGGCCGCTGGTTCGAATACGACACCGGCTCGCGCAAGATCAAAGCGATCGCCCTCTTCCACCCGGCCTATCTCCTGCGCTCGCCTGCGCACAAGAAACTCGCATGGCAGGATCTGCTTGCGATCAAGAAGGCGCTGTCAGGATAAAAAAAGGCGGCCTCGTTGCGGAAGCCGCCGCTTTCTATTTTTTTGTCTTCGTTTGCAATCATGTAAACGCGAACTTGATCGCGAACAGCGCCGCCAGCACCATGATCGCGGGGCTTGCGTCCTGCGGCTTGCCGGCAAGCACCTTGATCAGCACATAGGTGATGAAGCCAAGACCGATGCCGGTCGCGATCGAATAGGTCAGCGGCATGGCAACCGCGCACACGATAGCCGGGGCATATTCGGTCACGTCGTCCCAGTTCATCTCGGCGAGGCCGCGCGCCATGATCGCCGCGACATAGAGCAATGCGGCGGCGGAGGCGTAAGCCGGAATCATCGCGGCGAGCGGCGAGAAGAACAGCGCAAGCAGGAACAGGATCGAGACCACGACCGCGGTGAGTCCGGTGCGGCCGCCGGCGGCGACGCCGGAACTGCTCTCGATATAGCTCGTCGTCGTCGATGTGCCGATTGCCGAGCCGAACATGGCGGCGAAACTGTCGGAAATCAGCGCCTGCCGCATGCGCGGCAGCTTGCCGTTCTTGTCAAGCAGCCCCGAGCGATGCGTGACCCCGATCAGCGTGCCGGCATTGTCGAATACGTCGATCA
>JAEZFA010000195.1 GCA_023417665.1 Pseudomonadota bacterium
GCTGATTGAAGAGGCGGACTGTGTCGTTGCCGGCAACGGAGGTGTAGAGCACCTGCGCGCGGGCGGCGCGGAGCTGCCCGAAGTACTGCGTATAGTCCTTGGTATCGAGCGGCGCGAACACCTCGCCGACCGGATTGCCGCCGACGCGCTGCACGTTCGCCTTGAAGGCCGCGACCGTGGAGCGGCCCATCTCGTAGTCGGGCCCGAGGAAATAGACGGTGGCCTTCGGCTTTTCCTTCGCAAGCCAGGCGGCAAGTGCTGCCGACTGCTGCCCTGCCCGCGCGTTCACGCGGAATACGTTCGGCGAGCAACGATCGCCGGTGATCGAGTCCGCGAAGGACACGGTCGTCGCGAGCAGGATGTTCGAGCGCTCGGCAAGCTGGCCGACCGCGAGCGTCGAACCGGAGTTCACGGTGCCCGTGAGAAAGTGCACCTTGTTCACCTGAATGAGCTTCTCGGCCTTCTGCACGGCGACGGCAGGATTGGCCTCTTCGTCCTCGAAGATGAGCTCAAGCTTGCGGCCCTTGATGCCGCCGGCCGCGTTGATCTCGTTCGCTGCAAGCTCGAGACCCCAACGCACCTGCTGACCGATGCCGGCGTAAGTACCGCTCAACGGCGTCACGACGCCGATCTTGATCGGCTCCTGTGCCTTCGCCGTTACCGGCGCCATGGCCATTAACGCCGCTGCAGCGGCATACTTTAGATAACGCATGGTTTCCTCCTCATTTGCGTTCTTCTTTCACCCACAGATGGCGTCTGCTGGCGCACTTAACTTCCCTTGAACTTCGGCGGACGCTTCGCGTGGAACGCGTCCACGCCTTCCGCGAAGTCGTCGGACTGGCGAAGCCTGCTGTAGCAATGCCCTTCCAGTTCGATTCCGATTGTGAGATTGGCGTCTTCCGAGTCGTTCAGAAGCTTCTTTGCGGTCCGCTGCGCGAGCGGCGAGAATTCGCGAAGCTCCTTCACCAGCGCGTCAGTCGCGGCCTCGAGCTTGTCGTCGGCGACGCATTCGGTGATGAAGCCCCAATCATAGCCCTGCTTCGCCTTGATGCGGCGCGAGCGCATGACCACGTCCTTCGTGCGCGTTATCCCGATCATGTGCTGGAGACGCGCGGAGCCGCCGGATCCGGGAATCTGCCCAAGACGCTGCTCCGGCAACGCGTATTGCGCGGTTTCGGACGCGATCCGGAAATCGCACGCAAGCGAGATTTCGAAGCCGACGCCAAAGCAATAGCCGCGTGCCGCCGCGATCACCGGCTTCGCGCAGCGTGCCGGCGCTGCGATGTTCCACGCAAGCTTGGAAACATGCTCGGGCGAGGCTTCCATGAAGCCTTTGATGTTGCCGCCGCTCGAGAAGTGCTCGCCGACGGCGCGGAGCACGATCACGCGCACGCTGTCGTCGAGTTCGAGGTCCTCGAATACGAGACGCAACTGGTCGCGCTGCGCCATCTCGATGACGTTCAGCGGCGGACGATCGAGGATGATGTCGGCACGCTCCTGCGCCGGGTCCACTTCAACGCGGAACCCGTCGAGCTGCGCGAGCCGCGGGTCTGAGAATTTCTTCACTGTCATTGCGCGGTTTCCTTACTGTCGAACGTTTGATTGGATTCTTCGGCGTATTCGCCCGCCACGAGCTTGCGCCGCAGCAGCTTGCCGACCGGAGACTTCGGCACTTCGGCCACGAAGACGTAGCGGCGCGGCCGCTTGAAATTTGCGAGCCCGGAGGATTTGCAGAAGGCGTCGAGTTCGGCGTCCGTCACTTCGGCGCGGCGGCTGATGAAGGCGGCAACAATCTTGCCCCAGCGCTCGTCCGGCAGTCCGACGACCGCAACCTCGGAAACGGCGGGATGCAGCGACAAGCAGCTCTCGATTTCGACCGGAGATACGTTCTCGCCTCCGGTGATGATCATGTCGTCGACGCGGCCGGTCACGAACAGATCGCCGTCCTGGTCGAAATAGCCGGTGTCTCCGGTGAAGTACCAGCCCTGCCGCAGCGCCTTGGCGTCCGCTTCCGGCCGATGCCAATAGCCTTCGAAGCTTTCGTCGCCGGCGAGCAGCGCGATGATCTCGCCTTCTTCTCCGGCCGCTGCCTGCTGGTCCGGGGATGTCGCGCCGAGCTTCACGACACGCACCATCTGGTTGATGCCCGCGCGCCCCGCCGAGCCCGGCTTGGCAACGGCGTTCTGGTCGATCGTGAAGGTGTAGATTTCGGACGAGCCATAGTGGTTGACGAACAGCTCCGGCTCGAATGCCTTCTGCAACTCTTGCAGCAGGCCGTCGGTCATCGGCGCGCCCGCGAAGCCGAGCTTGCGCACCGAGCGGACATTCGCCTTCGCGAAATCCGGATGATGAACGACGTCATGGTAGAGCGTCGGCACGAGATAGAGGTTGGTGATCCGTTCGCGCTCGATCATTTCGAGCGCACGCTTCGTGTCGAAACGGGGCAGACACGCAAACACGCCGTTGATCAGCGACATCGCAAGCAGCGAGCGAACGCCCATCGTATGATAGAGCGGCATGACGCCCAGTGTGCGTTCGCCGCGCCCGTAAAGGTTCTGCGCAACATGGGCGAGTGCTGCCGCGCGCTCGGCCTGCTGGCGGCGTGGCACGCCTTTCGGCTTTGCCGTCGTGCCGGAGGTGTAAAGCATCACCGACCAGGCGTCGGGACGTGCCCGCGGCGACGCATCGGGCGCCTTCTGCCCGGCCAGCGCCTCGAACTGGATGTCGTTCGTTCCCGAAACACCGACGGCGATCCGGGTGCAGCGTTGCGCCGCTTCCGACTGCGCGACGGCCTCCGCGCTGACGGGCTCGTAAACGATCGCACGCGCCGTCGCGTTTTCGACAAAGAAGTCGATCTCGTCGAATTTCGCACGCCAGTTCACCGGCGTGATGACGATCCCGGCAAACTGGCAGGCCCAGTGAAGGGTCGCCGCCTCCCAGCGGTTCTGGAGCGCGGTAACAAGATGATCGCCTTCTTTCAGACCGAGCCGTTGCAAAGCATCGACGACCGACGAAATGCGGCCGTACCATTCGGCATAGGTAAAGCGCAGATCGGCATCGACAATGGCGAGCGCGCCGGGTTCGCGCGCCACGGAAGCAACAAAACTCGTTCCCAGATCAAGCATTATTTGCCCTCCCGGAGTTTCACTGCTGCCTCAAGCGCAGCGGCAACGATCGGGCCGTAGCCCGTGCAGCGGCAGATGTGGCCCGAGATGTATTCGCGCAGTTCGTGTTCGCTCGGGTCGTCATTCGCGCCGAGAAACGCATCCAGCGACATGAGAATGCCGGCGGTGCAGAACCCGCACTGAAGCGCGTGATGATTGCGGAACGCCTCCTGCAAAACGGAGAGCCGCCCCTGCTCCGGCGCAAGGCCTTCGACCGTCCGCAACTGCGCGCCGTCGACCTGTACCGCAAGCGTAAGGCAGGCGCGCGCGGGAACGCCGTCAATCTGGATCGTGCAGGCGCCGCAAACGCCATGCTCGCAGCCGACATGCGTACCGGTCGCGCCGACCTGATGACGGAGAAAGTCCGTCAGCAGCGTCCGCGGTTCGGCGAGCCCTTCGACCTGCCTTCCGTTCAATTCAAACCGCACTTTATGAGCGGCGTCCGCGCTCAACGAATGCATGCGCGCGCCTCCCGAATGGTTCGCAATCCCATTTGACGCACGAGTTCGCGGCGGTACGCCGCCGTCGCATGCAAATCGTCGCGCGCATTCAGCGACCAGGCGAAATCGTTCAGCGCGTTCGCGATCTCCTCATCGCCGGCGCTTTCGATGTTCAGCGCTACCGGACGATCGGACACGCCGCCGATTGTGACGCGCACGGACTTCGCCTGCGCAACGACCGCGCAGGAAACAATCGCAAAGTCGCCGTGCCGGCGGCCATATTCATTGAAGGCGTATCCGCATCGCTGCGCGCGCAGCGGGAAATGCACCGCCTCGATCATTTCGTGATCGGCGCGCTCGGTCGTCATCAGCCCGGTGAAAAACTCCGGCGCCGCAATCCGTCGCGTGCCACGAAGGCTCGAGAGTTCGACCGTGCCATTGAGCGCGACGAGTACCAGCGGGATTTCGGCGCTCGGATCGGCATGCGCAACCGAACCGCAAACGGTACCGCGATTGCGCGTCTGCGCGTGACCGACCCAGGGCAAGGCCGCGCCAAGCAAAGGCTGCTTCCCGGCAAGACCGGGCCAGGCCAGAAGCGCCGCCTGCCGCACGGTTGCGCCGACGCGAATGGCGCCGCCGGTTTCCTCGATCTTCGAGAGGCTCGCGATCCGCATGATATCGACGACCGCCGACGGACGCGCGAGACGCATCGAGAGCATGGGAACGAGGGTCTGGCCGCCGGCGATGATCCGCGCGTCGGGCTTGTCCGCGATCACCTTGTGCGCATCGGCAATCGTCTGCGCGCGGACATATTCAAAGCGCGCGGGCTTCATGGCCGCCTCCTGAAGAGACGCGTGAACCAGTTTCCGGATTGCGTAGCCTGTCCACGGCGCGCGAGCGCCTCGAAAAACTGACGGATGACGACGCGTGCTGCGGCATCGAGCAGACGCCCGCCGACCGCCGCAACCTTGCCGCCGATCTCCGCCTCGTAGCGATAGGAAAGCCGCGTTCCGGTTTCGATCGGCTGCAGTTCGATCCGTCCCTCGCCGCGCGCGGAGCCGAGCGCGCCGCTCGCGCCGCCACGCAACGTCACCGAATGCGGAGGCGCCAGATCGGTCAGATCGACATTTGCCTTGTAGCGCCCGCGAACCGGACCGACGCCAAGGCTGACATCCGCCTTGAAACCATGCTCGCCGACCTTCTCGACCGAATGCGCGCCGGGAATAATGGAAGCGAGCACGTCCACATCGAGCAGTAGATTCCAGACTTCCTGCGGCGGCAGTGCGATCTCCGCGCTGCCTTCGCCGTGAAGTCCCTTGCCGGACTTGGGAAGCGAGACCTTCTCGACAACGCGCGGCGACGGCTCTTCGGGATGAATGAAGGCCGCAACCTTTGCAGGCGTCAGCGGCAGATCAATCGCGGGAATATCCAAGGCATCCGCGACCGCATTCGCGATGCAGACCGGCGTGCTCATGCAGTTGCCTTCGCCGACACCCTTTGCACCCAAAGGCGTGAAAGGAGACGGCGTTTCCATGTGCAGGATCACCGGCTCGGGCACTTCCATGGCCGTCGGCACGAGATAATCGGCGAAGGTGCCGGCGAGAAAGCTGCCATCCGTCGCGTAGGCGTATTCCTCAAGCAATGCCGCGCCGAGCGCCTGGGCAAACCCGCCGGTGATCTGGCCATTCACCATGCCCGGATGAAGAATCCGGCCGCAGTCATGCATGGTGACGTATTTGTCGATGCGAACCGCACCCGTTTCGCGGTCGATTTCGACGCCGCAGAAATCGAAAATGTATCCGTAGCAGAGCGACGAATTGATCTCGTCGGCTTCGGTCGGCGGCGTCAGTTGCGGCGGCGTCCAGAACACCGTTTCGCGGATCGCCTGCGCTTCGTCGGGAACGATGCCGGGCGACCAGTGACTGGTCGCGGCAAGCCGCGAGAACGGCAAGGCGTTGTCGGGATTGCGTTTCGAGAAAACCTTGCCGCCCGAGAACTCGATATCGTCCGGCGTGGCGTTGAGCTGGGCGGCAGCACTTCGCGCCAACCTGCTCTTCAGTTTTTCGGCAGCCAGATGTGCCGCGCCACCGACTGCAGCGGCGAAGCGGCTCGCATAATTTCCGGATGCGATCGACCACGCATCCTTGCCGGTATCGAGATCGGTTACGACGCGAACATCGGAGAGATTCACCGACAAGGCATCGGCAACGATCTGCGCGAGTACGGTACGATGGCCCTGCCCCTGCGGCACCGACGCCACATGCACGCTGATGCCGCCGACCGGGTTGATCGCAACCGTCGCGGTTGCCTGCGCACCGTTCTTCGGACCGGCCTTGCGCCGCTCCTCGGGCGAAAGCACGGTCGTGATGTAACCCATGTTGGAAACGCTCGGCTCGACCACCGACGCGAAACCAATTCCGTAGAGCTTTCCGGCTTCACGCGCCGCTTTCTGTTTCGCGCGCAGTTCACCGAGCCCGCCCTGCTCGATCGCGATCTCGACCGCCTTGTCGTAATTTCCGGAATCGAGCAATCCGCCGCTCGCGGTACGATAGGGAAATGCCGTCGCGGGGATCAGATTCCGCCGGATGACGTCGACCGGATCGAGCTTCAGCTCGACCGCGATGCGCTGCATCAGCCGTTCGAGCGCGTAATAGACCTGCGGCCCGCCGAAACCGCGATTGAGGCCGGTCGGCGTCTTGTTCGTCAGCACCACGCGATTGCGAACCGCCAGATGGCGAATGTCATAGGCACCGCAGAGGTTCGCGTGCATCCGATAGAGAGTTGCCGGTTCCGGCGCGCGGATATGCGCGCCGACATCCTCAACCTGATCCCATTCGAGCGCATGAATCCGGCCGCTTGCGTCATAGGCCGCGGAAAGCGTGGTCTTCCGGTTGGTTGCGGATACCGACGCCGTGAGGTGTTCGAGGCGGTCTTCGATCCATTTAACGGGCTTGCCGGCAACCCGCGCGGCGATCCCCATCAGCACGATATAGGGAAAGACCGCCTGCTTGGTGCCGAAACTGCCGCCGGAATCCGGCGGCGTGCGCAAGCGCACGCGGTTGCCCGGCACGCGCAGCGCACGGGCGATCACCGCGAGAATGCTGAACGGGCCCTGGAAATTCGAGATGACATCGAATGCGTCTTCATTCGGATCGTAGTCGATGACGAGGCCGAAGGTTTCCATCGGCGTGCAGGAATTGCGGGGATAGTTGATGTCGACCGTGATCCGCTGCGCGGCGCGCTTGAATGCTTCCTCCGGATCGCCGTAACGGAAGCGCCGCTCGCTCGCGATATTCCCTTTCAGTCCTTTGTGGAGAACCGGCGAGTCAGGTGACAGCGCGGCGGCGGGATCGATGTTTGCGGGAAGCGTTTCGTATTCGACTTCGATCAGGTCGAGACCATCTTCGGCGACATAGCGGTCGCTCGCGACAACCACGGCGACCGGCTCGCCGACATAACGCACCTTCTCGACTGCGATCGGCCAGCAGGCGATCGGCGCCTTCACGCCGACAACGAGGCTGTTTCCCAGCGCCGTTACCTCTTCGGCCGTGATGACCGCGGCAATGCCGGGATGCGCGCGCGCGGCGCTGGCGTCGAGCTTCAGAATTTTCGCGTGCGCATGCGGCGAACGCAGGATCGCGGCATGCAAGGTGCCGGGATGCTCGCCGAGATCGTCGATGAACCGGCCACGCCCGGTCAGAAGCGCGGCGTCCTCGACGCGCTCGACGGAGCGACCGACCCATGGCCCAGACTGTTCGGCGATCTCAGACACCCGGCGTTTTCCTCGATGTGTCCGCTCTTGCGGCAGATCACTCCGGGACGCTTACGAAATGGGGCGCGGCGAACCGATATCGGGAAGTCTCACGACTTACCAATCCGTCTCATTTTATGACCGGCGTATCGGAAACGGTTATTGCGGCGCGCCGACTGCCATGCGCGCGACGCTGCGAAATTCGCTGGGCGTCGTTCCGGCGTGATCCTTGAAGAAGCGGGAAAAATGCGCAGGCGCACTGAAGCCGAGACTGCAACTCAGTTTTGAAAGGCTGTCCGGCGAATCGACAATCGCGCGAACCGCGATCTCGACGCGGAGCATGTTGAGATAGACGTTCGGGGTGAGATTCGTGGACGCCTGAAACAGCCGATAAAAATGCGCGCGCGAAAGACCGGATTCTTTTGCGACCGCGCCGAGATCGACCGCTCTTCCGCTGGATTCCCGCATGACCTCCACCGCGCGGCGGATGCGCCAGTCCATGCGCCCCCGCTCCGCCGCAAGCGCGGTGAGCGAATGCGACACGGTTTGCCAGGGCGTAAAGCGTTCGATCACGGCGATCATGAGCTTCGCGAGCAGTTCTTCGTGAATCGCAACCGCGCTCGGTTCAGCGACCATCACGGTCGCAAGACTCATGGCAAGCTCGCGGATCTCGGGCGTGATCTCGCCGCCCGGCCGCTCGAAAAGCGACGGCGCCGTCGCCGCCGTCCAGTTATGCCGGAACAGCGTCAGCCATTTCGGCTCAATATAAAGTGCGAGAATGGTGGTTCGCGGCCGGCTTTCGTCGTGCACATAGGCATGCGGCACCCATGCATTCACCAGCACCGCCTGCCGGTCGGTCAATTGCACCAGTTCATCGCCGACGGAAAACTGCGTATCCGCGCCCTCGACCTTCAGCAAAACGTGGCAATGCGGATGCGCGTGACGCACCAGCGACCGGTCCATGTCGAGCAAAGCGACGCGGCCAAAATCGCCATAAGCAATGCGCACGGCTGAAGACATTCAGGTCCCTCGGGTGTCCGTCTGCAAGTTTAGACTGTTTCCGGGGAACACAGAAATCATTCTTATCGTATTGATTTATAAGAACAATTCTGGCGCCACGCGTGCAGGCGTGCGCTCGCACGCGAACGCTTATCGCTCGGCAGCACCCGACGGATCGAAGCTCGCCGTCAGCTTGTGGCGGTCGCCGGGATAGCAAAGCACGACATGCGTGATCGCTTTTGCCATATGCGACGTGCGCCGCTCCACGACGAGACAGGCAAAACCTTCCGCGATATCGAGCGCCTTTGCGACGGCGCCCGATGCATTGAGCGCGCGGATTTCATGCTCCGCGTGGCTCCACGGCACCTTCTCGAGCAGCCACGATCCCGGCGAGCGCTTGGAGAAATCGGCGCGGCGCGCGGATGGCACGGCGGCCAGACTGATCAGCCGGTCCTCGAGCATCCACGGACGGTCGTCGACATAATGCAGGCATTGCAGAAACAGGACCGGCATTCCGGCCGTTCCCCGCAACAGGCCGGCATCGCGCTTGGTCGCCTTGCGCTCGACCCGCTGCAACAGCTTGACGCGGTAGCCGCGTCCCGCATCCAGGATGTCCTGTTCGATATCCTGAATTTGCAACACGTTGCGGCCGGTCGGCGCTGAAACGAAACTGCCCCAGCGCCGTCGGCGGACGATCATGCCCGACGCCGCGAGCGCGCTCAGCGCCTTGTTCACGGTCATCCGCGAGCAGCGATACCGGCTGAGCAATTCGTGCTCCGAAGGAATCCGGTGGCCGGGGGGCCAGGCGCCGGAGAGAATTTCGGATTCGAGCGCGCGCCGGATTTGCGTGTAGCGCGGCAGGCCGTCGTCGCGATTGGTTGCGCTCTTCCGCGCGGTCTTAGCCATGCGCAAGTCCTTTCAGCGCGGCATTATAGTTTGCCCGGATGCTTTCGCGCCGGACATGCTGCCCTTCTTTCACGACCCATTCGCCGCCCGCCATCACGCTCTGCACCGCCGTGCGTCCGGCGACGAAGATCCACGCGTCCAGCCAGCGGCCGACGCCGGCGGACGCAAAATCGGGATGCGTATCGTCGAGCACGACGATATCGGCGCGCTTGCCGGCTTCCAGACCGCCCATCGGCCGGTCGAGTGCCTGTGCGCCGCCGCGCAGCGCCTCGGTGAAGAGACGCTCGCCGTTCGACTCGCCTTCCGCCGTCGCAATCAGATTGCGGCCGCAATGCTTGAGCCGCTGGCTGTATTCGAGCTGGCGCAGTTCGAGTGCGGCGTCGATGTCGATGTTGGAATCCGTCCCGATGCCGAACCGCCCGCCCGCCGGCAAATACGTCGCCGCATTGAAGATGCCGTCGCCAAGCGATGCTTCGGTTAGCGGGCAAAGCCCCGCGACCGCGCCGGCCTGCGCAAGCCGCACGGTTTCGTCATCAGTCATGTGCGTCGTGTGAATGAGGCACCAGCGGCGGTCCGCCTGCATTTCATCAAGCAGCCAGGCGACCGGCCGCTTGCCGGACCAGGCCACACAATCCTCGACTTCCTTCACCTGCTCCGCGGCATGCATGTGGATCGGCCCCTGCGTCGACGCCTCGACCACGACGCGCAGGTCCTCGGGCGTGACGGCACGCAGCGAGTGCGGAGCAATGCCCACATTGATCGAAGGATCGGCGGCGGCAATTTCGCGGATACGCGCAACCAGCGCATTGAAGCGATCGGGCGAGTTCAGGAAGCGACGCTGCCCCGGATTTGCGGGCGCCGCACCGAAGCTGCCGTAGCGATAGAACGACGGCAGCATCGTAAGACCGATCCCGGCCTCCTTCGCGCCGCCGACGATGCGGACCGCCATCTCGCCGAGATCGTCGTAAGGCGAGCCGTCGGGCGCGTGATGCAGATAGTGAAATTCGCCGACCGCAGTGAAGCCGCGCTCGAGCATCTCCATGTAGGCGAATGCCGTGATGGCCTCGACATCGTCCGGCGTCAGACGGTCGAGAAACCGGTACATGATCTCGCGCCAGGTCCAGAAGCTGTCGTTCGCGGGGCCGCGGCGTTCGGCAAGACCCGCCATTGCCCGCTGAAACGAATGGCAATGCACATTCGGCACGCCCGGAATTGCGATTCCCGCCACCCGGGCAGCGCCCGCCGGCGCTGCATCCGTTTCGACGGAGGCGATACGGCCGCCCGACACCGTGATCCTGACATTCCTGCGCCAGCCTTCCGGGAGGAAGGCGTGATCGAAAAAGACCGTGTGTGATTTCATGGATTCGAAAGCCGGTGATGCCGGGCATCCTAGACAATTGCCGCGTCGCCTGCAATTATGTATATACAATACAGCCCCACAGAAATTCCGGCGAAATCCGCCGCCATCTGAGGCATTCGATGAAATTCGATACGATCTGGCTGAATGCGCGCATTGCCACGCTCGATCCGTCCCGGGAAGGCCTCGGGATCATCGAAGACGGCGCGATCGCCGCGCGTGACGGCAAGATCGTCTATTGCGGCCTGCAATCCGGCCTCCCCGCGGAATGGGATGCCAATAGCCGCGTTGCGCTCGACGGCCGCTGGGTGACCCCCGGCCTGATCGATTGCCACACCCATATCGTTCACGGCGGCAACCGCGCACACGAGTTCGAGTTGCGGCTGGCCGGCGCGACCTATGAGGAGATCGCCCGCGCCGGCGGCGGCATCGTTTCGACGGTAAAGGCGACCCGCGCCGACGACGAGGACGCGCTGGTCAGCAGCGCGCTACGGCGCCTCGATCATCTGCTTGCCGAAGGCGTCACCACCGCCGAAGTGAAATCCGGCTACGGCCTCGACGTCGAAACCGAGAAGCGCATGCTGCGCGCGGCGCGGCGCCTCGGCACGGAGCGCGCCGTCGATATCGTGACGACCTTTCTGGGCGCGCATGCGCTGCCGCCGGAATTCACCGACAAGGAGCAATATATCGATCTCGTCTGCGCGATGATTCCCGAGCTTGCTTCGGAGAGGCTCGCCGATGCGGTCGATGCGTTCTGCGAAGGCATCGCCTTCTCGCCCGAACAGACCGCGCGCGTCTTCGATGCTGCGAAGGCCGCAAAACTTCCCGTGAAGCTGCATGCGGACCAGCTCTCCAATCTTCACGGCGCAAAGCTCGCGGCGGACCATGGCGCCCTTTCCGCCGACCATCTCGAATATACCGACGAGGAAGGCGCGGCCGCGATGGCAAAAAGCGGCACAGTTGCGGTGATGCTGCCGATCGCCGCCTACACCATCCGCGAAAAGCAGTTTCCCCCGATCGATCTCTTCCGCAAGCACGGGACCGCCATGGCGGTCGCAACCGACTGCAATCCCGGCAGTTCGCCCGCCACGTCGCTGCTCGTGACCATGAACATGGCGGCCACGCTGTTCCGGATGACGGTCGACGAGATTATCGCCGGCGTCACCCGCAATGCGGCGAAGGCATTGGGACGCAACGACATCGGCACGCTCGAAGCCGGTAAGCGCTGCAACCTCGCGATCTGGGACATCGAACGGCCGGCGGAACTGGTCTATCGCATCGGCTTCAATCCGCTGTGGCAGCGTGTCTGGAACGGCAAATGAACGACTGGCTCACGATCCGCCGCCGCGACGCGCCGCTACTCGTTTCCCTGCCCCATACCGGCACGGAAATCCCGGCACCGTTCGATCAGGGACTTGTCAGCCCGTGGATCGCGCGCAAGGACGCGGATTGGTGGATCGACAAGCTGTATGATTTTGCCGCCGGCCTCGGCGCGACGATCGTCCATACCGCGATCTCCAGAACTGTCATCGACGTCAATCGCGATCCTGCCGGGGTTTCGCTCTACCCCGGACAGGCGACCACCGAGCTCTGTCCGACCACGACCTTCGACGGCGAAGCGCTCTATAAAACTGCTGCGCCTGACGCCGCCGCAATCGCGCATCGCCGCGAGACGTTCTTCGCGCCCTATCATGCTGCACTCGCGGACGAGATCGCCCGGCTTCGCACGCTGCATGACAAGGTCGTGCTCTACGACTGCCACTCGATCCGCTCGGTCATCCCGCGCCTGTTCGAAGGCACGCTGCCGGAAATGAACATCGGCACCAATTCCGGCGCGAGCTGCGACCCGGCCCTGAGCGCGGCGATTGCCGGCCATGCGCAGGCTTCCGGTTTCAGCCATTTCGTCAACGGCCGCTTCAAGGGCGGCTTCATTACGCGCAATTTCGGTAAGCCGTCGGCGGGCGTCCATGCCGTGCAGATGGAACTAGCCTGCCGCAGCTACATGCACGAGCCGCTCGGCGCCGTGACCGAAGCCGCATGGCCCACGCCTTACGACGAAGCAAAGGCCGCGGCGATGCGCACGACGCTCACCGAAATTCTGAAGACCTGCATCCAATTCGCGAAATCCTGAGAACGAGGAAAGCCATGACCCGAATCGACAATGCGCGCGTGATCCGTTCGCCGCGCGGGCCCGAAATTTCCGCAAAGAGCTGGCTCACCGAAGCGCCGCTTCGCATGCTGATGAACAATCTGGATCCCGACGTCGCGGAACGCCCGCACGAACTCGTGGTCTATGGCGGCATCGGCCGCGCCGCGCGCGACTGGGAAAGCTTCGATCGCATCACCGCGGCGCTGCGGAAGCTTGAGGCCGACGAAACGCTGATCGTGCAATCAGGCAAACCGGTCGCCGTATTGCGCACGCACGCGGACGCACCGCGCGTGCTGATCGCGAACTCCAACATCGTCCCGCACTGGGGCACCTGGGATCATTTCCATGAGCTCGATCGCAAGGGGCTCATGATGTACGGCCAGATGACCGCGGGCTCGTGGATCTATATCGGCTCGCAGGGCATCGTGCAGGGTACTTACGAGACTTTCGTGGAAGTCGGCCGCCGTCACTTCGGCGGCAGCCTCGCCGGAAAATGGATTCTCACCGCCGGTCTCGGCGGCATGGGCGGCGCGCAGCCGCTGGCCGCAACCATGGCCGGCGCTTCCATGCTTGCGGTCGAGTGCCAGCCGAGCCGCATCGAAATGCGGCTCCGCACCGGCTATCTCGACGTGCAGGCGAAAGATCTCGACGACGCCCTTGCGATCATCGAAAAGGCTACGAAAGAGAATAAGCCGCTTTCCGTCGGCGTCGTCGGCAACGCCGCGGAGATTTTTCCCGAACTCGTCCGTCGCGGCATCAAGCCCGACGTCGTCACCGACCAGACTTCGGCGCATGACCCGGTGAACGGCTATCTGCCGAAAGGCTGGACGCTTGCCGACTGGGAAAGCCGCCGCTCGAGCGATCCCAAAGCCGTCGAGAAGGCCGCGAAGCAGTCGATGGTCGGGCATGTGAAAGCGATGCTCGACTTCCACAACATGGGCATTCCGACGCTCGATTACGGCAACAACATCCGCCAGATGGCAAAGGAAGAAGGACTCGCGAACGCTTTCGACTTCCCGGGCTTCGTGCCGGCCTATATTCGTCCCCTGTTCTGCCGCGGCATCGGACCGTTCCGCTGGGCCGCACTTTCCGGCGACCCGGAAGACATCTTCAAGACCGACGCCAAGGTGAAGGAGCTGTTGCCCGACAACAAGCATCTCCATAACTGGCTCGACATGGCGAAGACGCGGATCAAGTTTCAGGGCCTGCCCGCGCGCATCTGCTGGGTCGGTCTCGGCGACCGGCATCGCCTCGGCCTCGCCTTCAATGAGATGGTTGCCAAGGGCGAGTTGAAGGCTCCCATCGTGATCGGCCGCGACCATCTCGATTCCGGCGCGGTCGCCTCGCCCAACCGCGAGACCGAAGCCATGCGCGACGGCAGCGACGCCGTCTCCGACTGGCCGCTCCTGAACGCGCTGATCAATTGCGCAAGCGGCGCGACCTGGGTGTCACTGCATCACGGCGGCGGCGTCGGCATCGGCTATTCGCAGCACGCCGGCATGGTGATCGTCGCCGACGGCACGCCCGAGGCCGCAAAGCGTCTCGAGCGCACGCTATGGAACGACCCGGCGTCCGGCGTGGTCCGTCATGCGGATGCAGGTTACGAAGAAGCGATTGCCTGCGCGCAGGAGCGCGGGCTGAACCTGCCGAGCCTCGGCAAGTAAGTTTCGCCAACGATGCTTTCATG
>JAEZFA010000204.1 GCA_023417665.1 Pseudomonadota bacterium
GCCTCGATCCTTGATCAGGCGCACCGCCTCAAGCTTGAACTCTCGCGTAAACTTCCGCCGCTCCATGACGCACCTCCGGTCCCATGAAAACACCTAACTCGGTGTCTTCGGAACCGGGTGCAGGCCATGGTGACATTCGTGCGACAAGTTGATCTCGTTCTTTTCGGATAGAATCCAAAAACTGTTGCTCATCCGCGCTAGTTCCGTACGTGCTAGCAGCGGCAAGATTTAAGTACATATACGCCTTCACCCCATCAGCCTGTGTTCCAAGCCCTCTCGAATAGATCAAGCCCAAGTAACCTTGTGCGAGGCCAGAGTTCTGATCAGCTGCAAGTTGAAACCACTTTGTTGCTTCAGACCAATTTTGAGCAACTACTCGCCCTTCAAAATAAATCGATCCTAGAACGAGTTGAGCCTGATAAAATCCTCTATCAGCCGACCTGCGGCACCAGTATATTGCCTGCTGTGCATCTTGCAGAACGCCTAATCCGTCGATGTAGAGTTTGCACAATGCTACTTGAGCGAAATGGTGTTCTTTTTCGGCGGCGATGCGATACCATTTCGCAGCTTCTTTATGATTTTTCTCAAATTTTCCAAGTTGCGCACCAGGGTGTCCAGCTTGATGCATTAAGCCAAGCATCCATGCCGCACCGGATTCCTTATCAGCAATAGATTCGAATATATCTTTCGCTTTGTGCCAGTCGCTGGTCAGGTAAGCGTTGAATCCGTCCTTAAAGCTATTTGCGTGTGCGGACGAGGCATAAACAACAAGGATAGCTAAAAGAGCAAACGTAAGAAGGACTCTAGCTTTAAAGAGTGCTAGTCCGGTCGCATGAGATATTGTCAATCTACCACTCAAAAGCTGGTCTCAGACTAGTTACGAATCTTCTCCGCCACGCGCAGCGTAAACTACGTCAGCACCGAAACGGCGCCAGTCTTCAAATGCGCGTGCAGTGCCCAATCGTAATCAATGGGGAAGCTCCATCGCGATCTTGTCCATCGACGTAGCCGAGGCCGTGGTACTCCTGAAATCTCATCGTTCTCATGTCAAAAGAGAAACCGTAACCCAGCCCACCGCACGTCATATTGTTTCCGCGACGATCTTTAAGGTCATGGCGAGTGCATTGATATACCGGTGCGCTGTAGCCAGCCTTTTTCACGGCGTAGTTGAACACGCGATCATCGATCGCTGATTTTACCGGCGCGATTTCCTCAATGACGATCTTTTCAGCGGAAACCGGAAACGTCCCAACAACCCACTTTTTGCCGTCCCACTTAAATCCCGTGGTTTGATCGGCGACGCAGGAAAATTTTTCGAGGTTTTGTGCAACAGCCTTGTAAGCGCCGAACGAGCAACCAAAAACGAAAATCACGCAGAGGAGTTTGAGATGTTTCAGCATTTGAATGGTGACCAAGCAATAATCGTTAATCGGGATCGCAATTAGTTATTCAACTTCTCCGCCACCCGCGGCGCAAAGTAGGTCAGCACTGCATCGGCGCCGGCGCGTTTGAAGGCGAGCAGTGACTCCATCATCGCCTTGTCGCCGTCGAGCCAGCCGTTCCTCGCGGCACCCTCGATCATCGCGTATTCGCCTGACACCTCATAAGCCATGGTCGGCATGCCGAAGGTTTCCTTCACGCGCCAAATGATGTCGAGATAAGGCAGGCCCGGCTTCACCATCACCATGTCCGCGCCTTCCTCGATGTCGATGGCGACTTCGCGCAACGCTTCATCGGAATAGCCGGGGTCCATCTGATAGGTGCGCTTGTCGCCTTTCAGCGTTGCGTTCGAGCCCACGGCATCGCGGAACGGGCCATAGAAGGCGCTCGCATATTTCGCGGCATAGGCAAGAATCTGCACGTCCTGAAAATTCGCGGCATCCAGCCCGCCCCGGATCGCGCCGATGCGGCCGTCCATCATGTCGGAGGGCGCCACGACATCGGCACCGCATTCCGCGAGCACGCGCGCCTGCGCCACGAGGAGTGCGACCGACTCGTCGTTCAGGATCACGCCGTCCTGCATCACGCCGTCATGGCCGTGCGAGGTGTAGGGGTCGAGCGCGACGTCCGCGACCAGACCGATTTCGGGAAACTCTTTCTTGATTGCGCGGAGCGCGCGGCCGACGAGATTGTCCGGGTTCAGCGCCTCCGAACCGTTCTCGTCGCGAAGTGCTTTCGGCGTGTTCGGGAAGAGGGCGAGTGCCGGAATTTTCAGTTTCATCGCGCGCTCGGCTTCGCGCACGATCTCGTCGACCGAAAGCCGCTCGACGCCGGGCATGCTGGAGATCGGCTCGCGGTGGTTCTTGCCTTCGGCCACGAACAGCGGCCAGATCAGGTCATCGGTGGTCAGCGTGTTTTCGCGGACCAGCCGGCGTGACCAGTCGGTCTGGCGGTTCCTCCGCATGCGCGTGGTCAGGCCGAGGTCTTTGGCGGGTTTGTTGCCATGCATGGCGACGACTTCTGCCGGGCGGGCTTTGCCTGAAATGGGCGGCATGGCTGGCTCTGGCTCCCTGGAATTGCTCGTACCGGCAATATTACCGCGTTGCCGGGGCCCTTCCAAATGGCTGTCACCGGTATCGTTGACGCGGGCGCAAACCCCCGCATATTCGGTACATGGATTTCGAACTCTCCGAAGAACAGCAGGCTTTCCGCGATGCAGCGCGGGGATTCGCCCGCGACGAGATGATGCCGCGAGCCCGCGAATGGGACGAGCAGTCGATCTTCCCGGTGGATACGCTGCGCGCGGCGGCGGCGCTCGGCTTCGGCGGCATCTATGTGAAGGAAGATGTCGGCGGCTCGGCGCTAACGCGGCTCGACGCTGCGATCATCTTCGAGGAGCTGGCGCAGGGCTGCACCTCGACCGCCGCCTACATCTCGATCCACAACATGGCGGCCTGGATGATCGACAGCTTCGGCAGCGAGGAAGCGCGGCAGCGCTTCCTGCCGAAACTCTGCAGCATGGAGCATTTCGCGAGCTATTGCCTGACCGAACCCGGCGCGGGCTCGGATGCGGCGTCGCTGCGGACGAGCGCCAGGCGCGACGGCGAACATTATGTGCTGAACGGCGAGAAGGCGTTCATCTCCGGCGGCGGCGCTTCCGACATTTACGTCTGCATGGTGCGGACCGGCGAGCCGGGCCCGCGCGGGATTTCTTGCATCGTGGTCGAGAAGGGCACGCCGGGGCTTTCCTTCGGCGCGCAGGAGCAGAAGCTCGGCTGGAAGTCGCAGCCGACTTCCGCCGTGATCTTCAACGATTGCCGGGTGCCGGTCGCGAACCTGATCGGCGCCGAGGGACAGGGCTTCAAGATCGCGATGGCGGGGCTCGACGGCGGGCGGCTGAACATCGGCGCGTGCTCGCTCGGTGGCGCGCAGTTCTGCCTCGACCGCACGATCGAGTACATGCGCGAGCGCAAGCAATTCGGTTCGCGGCTGGCAGATTTTCAGGCCCTGCAATTCCGCGTGGCCGATTTTGCGACCGAACTCGAGAGCGCGCGTCTGCTGCTGTGGGCGGCGGCGCAGAAAGTCACCGACAAGGCGGCCGGTGCGACCCGCATGGCGGCGATGGCCAAACGCCGCGCGACCGATGTCGGCTTCGAGGTCGTGAACGGCTGCCTGCAATTGCATGGCGGCTACGGGTATTTGCGTGACCATCCGATCGAGCGCGTGCTGCGCGACGTGCGCGTGCACCAGATCCTCGAAGGCACCAACGAAATCATGCGCATGATCATCGCGCGGGAGATGCTGGCGAACTGAAATGAGTACCGAGCCGGAAATCCTGTTCGAACGCCGCGGCTGCGCCGGTTTCGTTACGCTGAACCGCCCGCAAGCGCTGAATGCCGCGACCGACAACATGGTGCGGCAGTTAGCGAAGCAACTCGATCTCTGGGAGAATGACAGCGCGATCGACCGGGTGGTCGTGAAGGCGGCAGGCGAGCGCGCCTTCTGCGCGGGCGGCGACATTCGCGCGCTCTACGAGCAGTACAAGGCGGGTGAGGTGCAGAAGTCGATCGACTTCTGGCGCGTCGAATACACGCTCAATCACCGCATCAAGCATTATCCCAAGCCTTATGTTTCGCTGATTGACGGCATCGTCATGGGCGGCGGCGTCGGCTTGTCCGTGCACGGGATGTATCGCGTTGCCGGCGACAAATATTCCTTCGCCTATCCGGAAGTCGGCATCGGCTTCTTCCCGGATGTCGGGGCGACGCATGTACTGCCTCGGCTGCCCGGCAAGCTCGGCATGTGGGTCGGGCTCACGGGCCTGCGCGTGAATGCGGACGACGGCGTTTATTGCGGGCTGGCGACGCATCGCGTCGCATCTTCGCAGTTCGCCGAACTGGAGCGCGCGCTGACGACCGACGAAGGCGTGAGCGAAATCCTGAAGACCTTCTCCGCCGACAGGGCGAAAGGAAAGCTCGAGGAAGCGCATCCGCTGATCGACCGCATCTTCGCGCTGCCGTCGGTCGAGGAAATCCTCGCCGCGCTCGATGGCGAGATGGACGAATATGCCGCACAGCTTGCGCAGACGATCCGCAGCAAGTCTCCGACGAGCCTCAAGATTGCCTTCGAGCAGGTGCAGCGTGGCAGGACGCTCGACTTCGGGGAGGCGATGCAGACAGAGTTCTGGATCGTCAACCGTGTCGCGCGGGAGCACGAATTTTACGAGGGCATCCGCGCGGTGGTAATCGACAAGGACAATGCACCGAAGTGGAATCCCGCCGCGCTCGAAGCCGTGAGCGAGGCGAAGGTCGCGTCCTATTTCGCGCCGCTGCCGGATGCCGAGGAGTTGCGGTTGTGAGTGTTTACGAAGACCCGCTGGAGCAGGCGATCGGCCGCGACGCGGTGAAGGTGAAGCCGTGGCGGCAGCGCATGATCTATTATCAGCGCGTGGCCGGCGGCTTCATGATGATCAAGGGACTGATCGGCTGGGCGATCATCTGCGGATTGCCGCTCGGCACGCCGTTCGAGGCCATGCGGCTGCATGCCAAGGCATGGACGATCTTCTTCTCCGTGATCGACGTCGTGGCGGGTGTGGCGCTTTGGCTGAGTTCGGCCTGGGGCGGAACGCTGTGGCTGGTCGTGGTGGCGATGCAGATTTCCGCCGACCTCGTGTTCACCGATCTCGCGGGCGTGCTCATCATTCTCACGATCATCGAACTCGTGCTGGTCGCGGGTTATGTGCTCGTGCGTTTCAAGGTTTACGAAGAAGATAATCGATAAAGATTTCCGGGGAGGCGAACCATGGCGAAAATCGGATTCATCGGGCTCGGCAACATGGGCTTGCCCATGGCGCAGAACCTTATCAGGGCGGGCCACGCGGTCACCGGCTTCGACGTGACGCCGGCCGGCCCGGCGAAGCTCGCGGAGTCCGGCGGCGCGGCAGCCGGGGACATCGGTGACGCCGCTGCGGAAATGGATTTCGTGATCACCATGCTGCCCGCAGGACAGCATGTGCGCGACGTCTATCTCGGTAATGGCGGCGTCTTTGCCCGCGCGAAGGCCGGTGCGGTCTTCATCGACTGCTCGACCATCGACGTTGAAAGCGCGCGCGCGGTGATTGCGGAAGCGGAGAAGAAAGGTTTTCTGATGCTCGACGCGCCGGTGTCCGGCGGGGTCGGTGGCGCAGCAGGCGGAACGCTCACTTTCATGGTGGGTGGCTCGGATGAAGCCTTCGCCAAAGCGAAGCCGATCCTCGAACTGATGGGCAAGACCATCGTGCATGCCGGCGGTGCCGGCGCAGGGCAGGCGGCGAAGATCTGCAACAACATGATCCTCGGCATTTCGATGATCGCCGTTTCCGAAGCCTTCGTGCTTGCGGAGAAGCTCGGCCTCGACAAGCAGAAGCTGTTCGACATTTCCTCGAAGTCTTCGGGGCAGTGCTGGTCGATGACGACCTATTGCCCGGTGCCGGGACCGGTGCCGACATCGCCCGCGAACCGCGACTATGCGGCAGGCTTCACCGCCGCCATGATGCTGAAGGACCTGAAGCTCTCGCAGGAGGCCGCGCAGAGCGCAGGCGCGGCGACACCGCTCGGCGCAAACGCGGCGTCGCTCTATCAGGAATATGCGGACAGCGGTGAAGCAGGCCGCGACTTCTCCGGCATTATCAATTTTCTGCGCGCACGCTGAGTAACGCCGACGATCTTCGCGGCCGCTTGCTGCTTCCCGCAGCTTATTTTGATCTCGCGCCCGCGGTGATCGGACGCAAATAAGCCGGCGCGCGGATCGCGTTCGAACATCGTTTCGAAAGCGTGCACGGGCCGTTTCAGTTTGAGGCAGTTCGCGCGGAACGTGCGTGCGAAATTGCTACAGAATCCCATTTTAGAAGGCTTTTCCGCGCTTCCGAAAGGAATTGGCAAGGCTGATTCCTGACGTTCCATTTATCATTCAATTTAAGGCTTCCTTTTCGCGTCTTGTGTACAAAGATGCACGAACGAGCGGAAACGAACTCCGCCGCAATAAAAACGAACACACGGGGCGTAGAATGAAAAACGTAGCGCGCGCGGTGCAGGCCGCCGAACCACTTGAGTCATACGACGAACTGAAAACGCCGTATCTCGAGGCGTTGACGCTGGTCGAGCGGCTGCATCGCCGTTTGCTGGACGTCATCAAGGACGAGTTCGATCGCCGCGGCCGCTCGGACATCAACAGCGTGCAGGCGCTTCTGTTGTTCAACATCGGCGGCAGCGAACTGACGGCGGGTGAGTTGCGCACGCGCGGCTATTATCTCGGCTCGAACGTCTCCTACAATCTCAAGAAGCTGGTCGAGATGGGCTACCTCCATCATCAGCGTTCGCGGATCGACCGCCGCTCGGTGCGCATCAGCCTCACCGAGAAGGGCAAGGAAGTTCACGAGATCGTTGAGAACCTCTACCAGAAGCACATCCGCACGCTGGAGAAGGTCGGCGGTATCGGTTCGGGCGATCTTCAGGTGCTCAACAAGGCGCTGCAGCGTCTCGAGCGCTTCTGGACGGATCAGATCCTCTATCGCCTCTAAGAATTCCGGCGACCATTCGAAATCATCCCCGGCGGAAACGCCGGGGATTTTTTTTTCGGCAAGTTCCGGAAATTCGGGTCGCGCGCAATTTATGCGGCGTTCTTCCCATCGCGTGCAGCGGCAAGCCATTGGCTCCAGGGCTGCGGCGCCAGCACGTCTTTGGAAACCCAGACCGGCTGGATGATGCCGTGCCGGTCGATCCGGCCGATCGTGGCCGGCTTGTGCAGATGATGGTTCTGCGCGTCCACATGCACGCGGAAACCGCTCGGCGCGTCGATGGTGAGCCCGGAAAGCGCTTCACGCACCCGGTTCACGTCCAGCGTTCCCGCTTTCTCGACCGCTGCCGCCCAGAGGTGAAAGCCGAGCCATGTGGCTTCCATCGGGTCGTTTGCAACCGCTTTCGGATCGCCGGAAAAATCACGCCACGCGGAGATGAAGTCGCGGTTTCTCGTCGAATCCATCTCATGCAGATAATTCCACGCGACGTAGTGGCCGGTCATGTTTGCGCGCGGCAGCGCAGGCAATTCCGCTTCGCCGATGGTGAGCGACAGGACCGGGAGCACGTCCGCGCTTAGTCCGGCGCGTGCGAACTCGCGGTAGAAATCGACATTGGAGTCGCCGCTCAGGGTCGAGATCACCGCGGATTGCCCGCCGGTGGCGAACTTCCGCAAGGCCGCGATCTCATTGCGCCAGTCGGAATGGCCGAACGGGGTGAAGACCTCGACCACATCGTCGCCGGTGACGCCTGATTTGGCGAGATAGTTGCGGACGATGGCGTTGGTCGTGCGTGGGTAAATGTAGTCGGTGCCGATCAGGAAGAATTTCTGGCGTCCGGCGCGGCGGAGATAGTCGATTGCGGGCAGGGCCTGCTGGGCCGGCGTGCCGCCCATGTAGAAGATGCTCGGCGACTGTTCCTCGCCTTCGTACTGGCTCGGGTAGAACAGCAGGCTGTTCGCCCATTCGACCACGGGCAGCACCTGCTTGCGCGAGGCAGAGGTCCAGCAGCCGAAGATCGCGAACACCTTGTGTTCGGTCAGCATGGTGCGCGCCTGGTCCGCATAGAGTTTCCAGTCCGAGCGCGGGTTCATGATGACCGCTTCGACCGGACGGCCGAGCAGGCCGCCACGCTCGTTTAACTGCTCAATCATCATGACGAGCAGCGACTGCAGCGGACGTTCGCTTGCGGTCATGGTGCCGGAAAGCGAGTGGAGAATGCCGACCTTGATCGCACCCGAGTCCAGGTTGATGAAGTAGCGCTCGACCGCATCGAGCATCCATTGCGAGCGGTCGACGAGATCATTGGCGGTCGTCAGCACCGACTCGCCGGCATCCTCCACCTGCGTTACCGCAGAGGAAATCTCCGGCAGCGCGCCGCCGACGCCGCCCGCGACTTTCACGGCGCGGTCGCTGATGTTGCGCAGCTCCGCCGCCTGATGATCGAGGTTCGCGGTCATGGCGCGGCTGGTTTCGCTCATCGTGCCGACGCTTGCCGACACCGCATTGATGGCGCTCACGGTGTCTTCGACCGCCTTCTGGATATCCCCGATCTGCGTGTCGATGTTTCCGGTCGCTTTCGCGGTTTGAGCGGCGAGGGCCTTTACTTCGCTCGCGACGACGGAAAACCCCTTGCCGGCTTCGCCGGCGCGTGAGGCTTCGATATGCGCGTTCAAGGCAAGCAGCGAAGTCTTGTCGGCGATTGCCTGAATCGATTTCACCACCTCGTCGATTTCGATCGCCGCCGCAGAGAGTCCACGGACGATGCCGTCGGTGCGCTCGAGATCGGCGATGGTCCGCGCCGTTGCCTGCTCGGCGGCGAGAATCTGCGCGGTTGAATTGTCGAGGAGAGACAGCATCCGGT
>JAEZFA010000208.1 GCA_023417665.1 Pseudomonadota bacterium
GCCTCGATCCTTGATCAGGCGCACCGCCTCAAGCTTGAACTCTCGCGTAAACTTCCGCCGCTCCATGACGCACCTCCGGTCCCATGAAAACACCTAACTCGGTGTCTTCGGAACCGGGTGCAGGCCAGATCAACCAATCTAGTCAGCTTCGCTTTGGCCGTATGCCAATAAGTCGTACTTAGAATCCTGAGTGCATCGCTCGCATTTATGCGCCCATGTTCTATTACGTAATTCACAATGCGTCGCTCGTCCGTACCCAACGAAAAGGCGATAGCCTCACCAAGAGCTTTATAAGCTTCGGTGTCGAGAGCATTAGTGCGATTTGCAGCATCATTGAAAAGCGTCGCACGAACCGAATTTTGGTCTGCTCCATACTTGATATTTGGGAGATTGGCCTCCGCTAGCTCGCGCTTAATTCGTTTTGTCCCTTCGCTGATGCAGCGAACCTCACCAAATTCGCGAAGAGCAAACATCAAAAATGGGTTACGCGGTTTGTGAAAAAAAATTCTCTGGAGTAATCGAAGGCATGAAGCCTCCCGGATTTTCTATTACCAGATGATCATCGAACATCTTAACGAATATGGGCCTTGTGCGCGCGTTGTAAGAGCGATGCACGCAGGCGTTTACCAAGACTTCGTACCAAGCGTCGTGAGGATACTCTGGAGTTTGGAAAAATTTTCCGCTGCGAAACTGCGTAAACTCTCTGAGATTGGCGTCAAGCGTCGCGGCTGTATCTCGAATAATATCGAGGATTGTTCCGTCGATAACTCGATCTTTGATCACATTGTATTCTTTGCCTGTTTTCTCCTCTACGCCGTTGTAGCGTAAAAAATGAACGTAAGCCCCTGCGAACACCTGTCGAGGATCTTTTGCAAACATCAGTGCACAGACATTATTTGGAATGAATTTGCCGTCGCGATTACGACCCAAGCGCATCGATTCCAATATTTGTTCGTCTGTTACGTCATCTGAACCATCTCTAATGGCCCGTATTTGGTTGCAGAACTGCGTTACCTGCTTAAGCTTAAAGTCATCTGGATAGTTTAATGGGGAAGGCTCAAGCTCAAACGCTCGTTCGCCTTTGTTTATTCTGATTTCAGATTTTTCAGTGTCGGTTAGCGTTCGATTTCGATCGGACTCTCGGCAGTAAGCATACCCGTTTGTCAACTCGACCAGCCGATCTTCGACGAAGTACACCCTAGCGCGAATTATAAAATCAGGCTTTCCCTGTGCGTTCATAACCTGTAAGCGATTGGTTTGAAACCGACCGTCTGGGCAGTGATCACGCCCCATCGCCTCCAACGCATGGATCTTTTCTTCTGAAATCCCCGAACAACCGGAGACACTTCCATCCTTCTCGACGCCTATTACTATCACCCCACCCTCGACGGCGGGGCCATTTCCGAAAGCCGACAAACACTCGGCAAGCCCTACCGGTGCAATACGAGCGGATTTTCGATCAAAGCGCGTGTTTTCTTGTTGCTCGATGACAAACTTCCAATCTTCACTTTTGAAGATTTGATCTGGTTTTGCGAGCGCCTCAACAGTTGGGCGCTCAAGAATTTCGAGCAAACTTAATTGTTGAGCCATTACCTCACCAACTCCCGCATCGCCTCACCCAACCCTTCGAACGTAGAAGACGTAACCATGTACTCCGGGAAAGCTGCCGCATCATGCGGATCGATTGCGTCACGCGGCCTCGCCAATCTTCTCGGCAAAAGGCACCGCAGCGACGACTGCGTGTTCTGAATCTTCCAGAAACTCCGCGTCCTTGCGCAACGCTTCGAGTGTGCGCGGCTGCGGAAACGGGCGCTTCGCTTCTTCGCGCCAGCCTTCGGCTGCGAAGGCAAGCGCTTCCTCGGCTTCGGCAAGCGCCTCATCGAGCGTATCAGCGACTGCAACGACGCCCGGAAGATCGGGGAACGAGACCCCGTATCCACTGTCGGCGTCCTTGTGAATGAGCGCAATGTAATGACGCATTTCGCCTAGTCCTTCGGCCAGCCGGCCTGCTTGCAGATCGAACGGACCGTTCCTTGCGGAATGTCCCTCCGCGGGTGCGGCACGATCACCACGAGATGCCGCTCCGGGTGGACAAATTTATGGTGCGAGCCCCGCACCGAAACCTGCTCGAAGCCGTCCTTTCGCAATCGGGCGATAATCACGGCTGTCCTTCAGCATCACCCCACCCGGCCGCGCGCTTCGCTCGCGTCCACCCTCCCCGTCGCGGGGAGGGAAAAATTACCTCACCAACTCCCGCATCGCTTCGTCCAAGCCTTCGAGCGTGAGCGGATACATTCGGTCCGAGAACAGCTGCCGCATCATGCGGATGGATTGCGTGTAGTCCCAGTGCTCGCGCGGCACCGGGTTCAGCCACACCGCATGCTGATAAAGCCGCGTCACGCGCTCGACCCACACCTGCCCCGCTTCCTCGTTCATGTGCTCGACCGAGCCGCCCGGCATCATGATCTCGTAGGGGCTCATGCTCGCGTCGCCGACGAAGATCACCTTGTAGTCGGACGGGAATTTATGCAGCACGTCCCAGGTCGGCGTGCGCTCCGAGTGCCGCCGCACGTTCTGCTTCCACACGCTCTCATAGAGGCAGTTGTGGAAGTAGAAGGTCTCGAGGTTCTTGAATTCCGTGCGCGCGGCGGAGAACAGCTCCGAGCATAGCTCGATGTGCCAGTCCATCGAGCCGCCGATGTCTAAGAACAGAAGCACCTTCACGGCGTTGCGGCGCTCGGGCCGCATCTGCACGTCGAGAAAACCGTGGTTCGCGGTCTCGCGGATGGTGCCGGGAAGATCGAGTTCGTCGGCTAAGCCGGTGCGCGCGAATTTCCGCAGGCGCCGGAGCGCCACCTTGATGTTGCGCGTGCCGAGTTCGACCTGATCGTCGAGGTCCTTGAACTCGCGCTTGTCCCACACCTTCACCGCGCGGTTGTTGCGGTTCTTGTCCTGCCCGATGCGGATGCCTTCGGGGTGATAGCCGTAAGCGCCAAATGGAGAAGTGCCGGCGGTGCCGATCCACTTATTGCCGCCCTGATGGCGGCCCTTCTGTTCGCGCAGGCGCTCGGCCAGCGTCTCCATGAGCTTGTCCCAGCCCATGGCCTCGATCTGCGCCTTCTCTTCTTCGGTGAGATATTTTTCAGCCAGCTTGCGCAGCCACTCTTCCGGGATCTGCGCGGTGCCGGCGGCATCCGACATCAGGTCGAGGCCCTTGAAGACATGGCCGAACACGCGGTCGAACTTATCTAAGTTGCGCTCGTCCTTCACGAGTGTCGCGCGCGAGAGGAAATAGAAATCCTCGACACGCCGGTTCGCGAGATCGGCGTCCGAATTCAGCGCTTCCATCAGCGTCAGGTACTCGCGCACCGTGACCGGGAGCCCCGCCGATTTCAACTCGTTGAAGAAGTGGATGAACATATTACCTCGTCGCGCCGGGGCGCGGTGTCGCCGCGGCCTTTCAGCCCTGTAGTTCTACCGCGAAACGCGCGAGCCGTTAAGGATACCCGTCGATTACCCGGAACGCAGCACCGCGCGCGGTACGAATTCAATGAATAATAAAGCCGATCGCGGCTAGAACTTATGCACACGCGCAAAGCCAAAAGCCAATGCCTGTCGAACTTGCCATAGAACTGATCACGCGTCTCGAATCCTTCCCCGAACTCGTCGCCGGGATCGGCGAAGGCGCGCGCCGCGCGGTGACGCCGGAGCGCGCGGCGGGCGATGCCGAAATCTTCTCCGGTGCGGAAGCGCTCGATGCGGTCGCCGCCGACTGGCGCGCGATCGAACGCGAAGGCGTGCTCTCGACCCCGTTCCAGTCCTTCGCGGTCGCCGAGGCGGCACTTGCCGCGCACCGCGCGCATGGCCAGGAGCCGCATCTCATCGTCATCCGCGAGGGGCGCGACGCGGTCGCGATCCTGCCGCTGGTGCTGACGACCATGGCCGGCAACAAGGTGCTGCGCTTTCTCGGCGACCCGCTCATTCAATATGGCGACGCACTGCTCTCCCGCGCGGGGCGCGAGGCGCATCTGATGCAGGCGCTGCTCGCGGCCGGCAAGATCGGCGCGGACGCCGCCCTGTTTCGCAAGGTAAGGAACGACGCGAAACTTTCTCCGCTGCTGTCGCGCCGCGCGCATGTCTCCGGCGTCGAGGAAGCGCCTTACGTCGACCTGCGCCGCGAAACCGGGCTGCCGCCGCGCGACATGCGCGAATTGCGCCGCTATCGCCGCCGGCTCGGCGAAATCGGCGAAGTGAAACTCGTCATCACCCGCGGCGCGGAAGCGCAGGATTGCGTGCGCGCGGCCCTCGAACTCAAGCGCGGCTGGCTTGCCGCCAAAGGTTATTCGTCGTCCGTGATCGGCGACCCGCACTGGGAAGCGGTGCTGACTTCGCTGGTCGCGGAGCACGCGCATCTTCTGGCCTGCGCGCGGCTCGAAGTCGGCGGCAAGTTGGCTGCAATCGAAGTCGCGATCACGCATGGCAAGCGCTGGCACGCCTTCCTCGGCGCGATCCAGCCGGACTTCATGAAGTCCGGCCCCGGTCAGGTGCAGATGGCCGACACCATCGACCATGCCCGCGAACAGGGATTCCTCGCCTACGATCTGCTGGCGCCGGCCGACGCCTTCAAGCGCGTGATCGCGACCGGTGCGATCGCGGTCTGCGACTATGCACTGCCGCTGTCGCTACAGGGACGGGTCGCGGCCCGCGCCTTCCGCTTTGCCCCGCAGGCCAAATCGCTGCTTTCGAAGCTCCCCGCCCCGGTTCGCGCGGCCGCCCGGAACCTGTTGCGCCTGCGCTGAGGTTCCCCGCCACCCGGGAACCAGGGCCACCCGAAAAAAATTCTTCACGCACCTGTCGATTCCGGCCCTGTCCGTTCGTCGTGCAGGGAGAAGCCGGTACCGTCGACGGAACCGGCAGGAACCTCAGGGAGAAATCCATGCGTTTCATGGTGATTGTAAAGGCGACGAAGGAGTCCGAAGCTGCGGCGATGCCGTCGGACGAGCTGCTGCTCGCCATGGGCAAGTTCAACGAAGAAATGGTCAAGGCTGGCATCATGCTCACCGGCGACGGACTGAAGCCGAGTTCGCAGGGCGTGCGCATCCAGTTCGACGGCGACAAGCGCAGCGTGGTCGACGGCCCCTTTGCGGAGACCAAGGAACTGGTCGCGGGCTTCTGGATCATCCAGGTGAAGTCGCTTGCCGAGGCGATCGCATGGATGAAGCGCTGCCCGAACCCGCACAACGACGGCGGCGAACTCGAGATCCGCCCGCTCTACGAACTTTCCGACTTCGAACCGGGCGAAGGCATCCGCATCCACGAGAGGAACGAAGCCGAAATGAAGAAGCAGAAGTGAGGATGCCATGCGTTTCATGATCATCGTGAAGGCGACGAAGGATTCCGAAGCCGCGCGCAAGCCGACCGAAGAACTCTTCAGAACAATGGCCGACTATACCGAAGAGTTGCAGAAGGCCGGCGTGCTACGCGACGGCAGCGGACTGAAGCCTTCCAGCCACGGCTGGCGCTTCACCTGGAAAGACGGGAAGAAAACCCAGACCGACGGTCCTTTCGCGGAAGCCAAGGAACTGGTCGCGGGCTTCACCATCATCGAGACCAAGACCCGCGAGGAGGCGCTGGAATGGACCAGGCGCTTCCCGAACCCCGGCTTCGACGACGGCGAAATCGAAATTCGGGAACTCTACTCGCTCGACGACTTCGACAGCCCGGAAGCAGAGCGATTCCGCAAGATGGAAATGAAGAGCCAGCAATAAGCCGCTTGCCTGCCGCCCGATGCCGTGGTCGGTAACCGCATGGCTACCGACCCGCATCGGACAATTGCCGCCGTCTTCGCAATCGAACGGCCGAAACTGATCGCATCGCTCACGCGGATCACGCGCGATGTCGGCACGGCCGAAGAACTCGCGCAGGATGCCTTCGCTACGGCCCTCGAAGCATGGCCGCAAACCGGCGTGCCGCAAAATCCCGGCGCCTGGCTGATGCTGACCGCGAAACGCAACGCGCTCGACGCCCATCGCCGCAAGCGGACGGCCGCACGAAAATACGACGAACTCGGCCACGACCTGCGCGAAGAAGAACAGACCTCGCCCGATCTCGACACCGCACTCGACGACGACATCGGCGACGATCTCTTGCGGCTGATCTTCACGGCCTGTCATCCGGTGCTTTCGCCGGAGGCGCGCGTCGCGCTGACGCTGCGGCTGCTCGGCGGGCTCACGACCGAGGAAATCGCCCGCGCCTTCATCGTGCCCGAACCCACGATCGCGCAGCGCATCACGCGGGCGAAGAAGACCTTGCGCGAGAAGCAGGTCGCCTATGAAGTCCCGCACGGAGAAGAACTTTCGGAACGCCTCGCGGCGGTGCTCGAAGTCATCTACCTGATCTTCAACGAGGGCTATGCCGCGACCTTCGGCACCAACTGGATGCGGCCGCAGCTTTGCGAGGAAGCGCTGCGGCTCGGCCGCGTGCTCGCGGAGCTTGCGAAAGACGAACCCGAAGTGCACGGCCTGATCGCGCTGATGGAATTGCAGATGTCGCGCTTCGCGGCGCGCGTCGATGCCGGCGGGAATGCCGTGCTGCTGCTCGAGCAGAACCGTGCGCGGTGGGATCGCCTGCTCATTCGCCGCGGACTGGCCGCGATCGAACGCGCGCATGGGGCCTGCGTGAAGCTCTCGCGGCTCCCCGGCTCCTATCTGCTGCAGGCCGAGCTTGCCGCCTGCCACGCCCGCGCGAGCCGGCCCGAAGACACCGACTGGGCAAAGATCGTCGGCGTCTATGGCGCGCTGAACCTGCTTGCGCCCTCTCCCGTCATCGAGCTCAACCGCGCGGTTGCGCTCGGCATGTTGATGGGGCCGCGTGCCGGCCTTGAAATCGTGGATGCGCTTGCGAGCGACGGCACGCTCGGAAACTACTATCTGCTGCCGGCCGTGCGCGGCGATCTGCTCGCCAGACTTGCCCGCCACGACGAAGCGAAGCTGGAATTCGAACGCGCCGCCGCGATGACGCAGAACGAGAAGGAACGCGCGGTGATGCTGAAGCGCGCCGCGCAATCGGCCGGGGAGCGGCTTTCATGAAACTGAACATCAGGCCGGCAACGCCGGAAGACGAGGCGGCAGTGATTTCGCTGTGGCACGCCTGCGGACTGGTCGTGAGCGACAACGACCCGGCCGCCGATTTCCGCTTCGCACGTGGCGGGGCGGCTTCCGAGGTGCTGGTCGGCGAGAACGATGCCGGCCGCATCGTCGGCAGCGTGATGGTCGGCCACGACGGGCACCGGGGCTGGCTCTATTATCTCGCGACCGCCCCCGACACGCGCCGTGGCGGAAACGGGCGGCGCATGGTGGACGCCGCCGAAGCCTGGCTGCGCAGCCGCCACGTCGCCAAGATGCAATTGATGGTGCGCGAGGCCAACACCGAGGTGGTTTCCTTCTACGAGCGCATCGGCTTCGAGGTCACCCCGCGGGTGGTGCTCGCGAGATGGCTGCGGGACACACCTTCCTGAAAGCCGGGATCATTTCGCGCGCTCGCGCGTTTTGATCCTATCGGGAGAGGGTCCGGCAACAGGAGGTTGTCATGCGTCTCGACGACAATTTCGAGGACCAGGCGCAGGAAACGGTGTCGTGGG
>JAEZFA010000217.1 GCA_023417665.1 Pseudomonadota bacterium
GTTCGACTGCGTGCCGGAACCCGTCTGCCACACGACCAGCGGGAAATGATCGTCGAGCTTGCCCTCGATCACTTCATCCGCGGCCTTACAGATTGCGTCGGCGAGCTTCGCGTCGAGCAGGCCGAGCTCCTTATTGGTCAGCGCCGCTGCTTTTTTCAGCACTCCGAAGGCACGCACGACCGGTTTCGGCATGCGTTCGACGCCGATCTTGAAGTTCATGATGGAACGCTGCGTTTGCGCACCCCAATAACGGTCCGCGGACACTTCGATAGGACCGAATGTGTCGGACTCCGTGCGTGTCTTCGTCATCTTCTGTTCTCGTTTCTCGTCAGTTCGTGTTTGTATTCGCGTATCTCATTACCGCCCTTCGCAGCGCAACTTTTCGTTTCGCAGCGCGGCGGTGCGATCATAGTACCGCTATGCAAATTCAGCCGAATTGTCACTTGCGAAGATGATTATTGTCACTAATGTTCTGCGCCGTTGACGCAAACGGAACGCAAGATTCCGTTGCGTCCTGGGGATGGGACGAGGAAGCGGCCGATGGCCGAGATCGTAAATCTGCGCCGCGCACGCAAGGCAAAGGCGCGGGCTGAAAAAGAAACGACCGCGGCCGAGAACCGCGCTCGTTACGGTCGTCCGGCGCATGAACGAAAGTTGGCCGACAGCCTCGAACATCAAAGGCAGCACTCTCTCAGTCTGCACAAGCTCGCAGATAGAGAAGGTCAGAAATGAAGAGCCCTGTCGTAAAGCGGTCTATCGTCATCGCCGGTCACAAAACGAGTGTCAGTCTGGAAGATGCCTTCTGGGATGCACTCAAAAACATCGCGGCGGAACGCAAGGTGACACTCTCGGATGTGGTGCAGGAAGTGGATCAGAAGCGCAAACAGGGAAATCTTTCCTCCGCGATCCGCCTTTTTGTGCTCGATCACTATCGCTCCTATTATGCCGCGGCGCGTGCGCGGGTCTGAGCGGAGATCCGGCGTCCGGGCGGCGATTGCCAAGCGCGACAGCAGCCCGCGTTGAACCGCCACAATCGCTACCCTATAACCATCGCAACCTGCAGAACGGGGCCGATGTGAACGGCTCGCGGCGCGACCGGAGGCTATTTTAATGTCTTGGAAGAATCAGAGCGGCGGACCGTGGGGCGGAGGGCCGCGCGGACCCTGGGGGTCGGGCCAGCAGCCCGGTCCCGGCCGGGGCAGTGGCGGGAATCAGCCGCCGGATCTGGAAGATTTGATCCGCCGCGGGCAGGATCGTCTCAAGAATGTGCTGCCGGGCTCGGGCAATTTCGGGAGCCGTGGCGCCCTTATTCTTCTTTTCGCGGCCGTGGTCGTGTGGCTCCTGTCGGGCTTCTACCGTGTAAATACGGATGAGCAGGGCATCGTGCTGCGATTCGGCAAGTTCGTGCAGACCACGCAGCCGGGCCTCAATTATCATCTGCCGTATCCGATCGAGACCGTGCTGACGCCCCGCGTCACCTTCGAGAACAAGATCGATATCGGCTTCCGCATACAGGATGATTTTCGCCGCGGCGCCGTGACCCGGGACGTGACCGAGGAAAGCCTGATCCTGACCGGCGACGAAAATATCGTCGATGTCGATTTCTCGGTGTTCTGGATCATCAACAACGCCGGCAATTTCCTTTTCAACCTTCAGAATCCGGAAAGCACGATCAAGGCGGTCGCGGAATCGGCGATGCGCGAAGTCGTCGGACGCGCCCAGATTCAGCCGATCCTGACCGGCGCGCGGGCCGCGACCGAACAGGAAGTGCTGAAGCTGATGCAGAAGATTCTCGACGGCTACCAGGCCGGCGTGACCGTCACGCGCGTACAGATGCAGAAGGTCGACCCGCCGAGCCAGGTCATCGATGCGTTCCGCGACGTGCAGGCCGCCCGCGCCGACGCCGAGCGCCTCCAGAACGAAGCCCAGACCTACGCCAACCGCGTGGTGCCGGAAGCGCGAGGCGAAGCCGCCCGCATCCTGCAGGCCGCCGACGCATATAAAGAGCGTACGGTGGTGGAAGCGAAAGGTCAGGCCGCCCGCTTCAACGCGATCCTGGCCGAATACAAGCTGGCGCCGGAAGTTACCCGCCGCCGCATGTATCTCGAAACCATGGAGCGCGTGCTGGGCGGGATCGACAAGGTCATCCTCGATCCGAGCAACAAGGGCTCAAACGTCGTACCTTATCTGCCGCTCGACCAGCTCCTGCGCCAGAACCAGAGTGGAGCGCGCCGATGAAAACGATTACCGGCGTCATTGCCGTCCTCATCGCGCTCGTTGCGATCGTACTCTATTCGTCCATCTTCTTCGTCCATCAGACGCAACAGGCGCTGGTGCTTCGCTTCGGCGAACCGCGGCGCGTGATCATCGAGCCGGGCCTGCAATATAAGGCGCCGCTGATCGACACCGTGATCCTGATCGACAAGAGGATTCTCGATCTCGACAACCCGCCGCAGGAAGTCATCGCTTCCGACCAGAAGCGTCTCGTGGTCGACGCCTTCGCGCGCTACCGCATCACCGACCCGCTGAAATTCTACCAGTCGGTTGCGACGGTCGACGGCGCGAATTCGCGACTGCTGCCGGTGCTGAACTCTTCCATGCGCCGCGTGCTGGGTGAATCGACCTTCATCGAAGTGGTGCGGGACGATCGCGCCGACCTCATGTCCCGGATCAAGGACGGCATGAACGCGGAAGCGAAAAACAACTTCGGCATCGAAGTCGTCGACGTGCGGCTGCGCCGCGCGGACTTGCCGGACGCCAACAGCCAGGCGGTCTATCAGCGGATGCAGACGGAACGGCAGCGCGAAGCCGCCGAAATCCGCGCGCAGGGCAATCAGGCGAGCCAGGCCATTCGCGCGAAAGCGGATCGCGACGTCACCGTCATCATCGCGGAAGCAAGCTCCAAGGGCGAGCAGCTGCGAGGCGAGGGTGACGCGACCCGCAACAAGATTTTCGCGGACTCTTACGGCAGGGACCCCGACTTCTTCGCCTTCTATCGCTCGATGCAGGCCTATGAACTCGGCTTGCAGAAGGACGGCACGCGGATGCTGTTGTCGCCGGATTCGGATTTCTTCCGCTACTTCCAGAATCCGTCCGGGGTCACGCAAGCGCCGGCACCGGCTCCCGCTCCCGCGCGCTGATCCTGCGCCATGGCGTTTCTGGTCGCCGCGCTCGGACTGCTGCTCGCGATCGAGGGGCTGACGCTCGCGGCGTTCCCGGGGGCGGCCAAGCGCGCCGCCGCCGCGATCATGGAAGCGCCGGAGGGAA
Source organism: Pseudomonadota bacterium (assembly GCA_023417665.1). Classification (GTDB taxonomy): domain Bacteria; phylum Pseudomonadota; class Alphaproteobacteria; order Rhizobiales; family Xanthobacteraceae. The sequence continues at coordinate 3,268 of JAEZFA010000217.1, forward strand.
CGCTGCGGCTCATGGGGCTGATCGCGGCCGTGCTCGGCGTCGTGCTGGTCTGGTTCGCGCGACGTTAGGCTCACGCGATTTTGCGGGAACGCGGGAACCAAGCCCGCGGCCTGCTGCTTGCGTCACAGGCCGTTCGGGCGCAATTTTGCGGCGCAACGGCCAATCCCACTGCTGTGCCAAAGGAAATGTTTTTCCATGCCCGCTTTGCGCGATACCGGTTCAAAACTCCTGCTTCGTCTGGGTGCTGCGGCAGTGCTTGCCGCATTTGTTTTCGCGACACCCCATGTCACCCGCGCCCAGACGCGCGGCCCGGACAATGTCGCCGATGTTGCCGAGCGGGTGCAGTCGGCGGTCGTCAATATTTCGACTTCGCAGAACGTGAATCCGTCGCAGCAGGTGCCGATGCCGCAACTGCCGCCGGGCTCGCCGTTCGAGGAGTTTTTTGAAGAGTTCTTCAAGAACAAGAACGACGGCGATCCGAAGCGGCAGCGCAAGGTGTCCTCGCTCGGCTCGGGTTTCGTCATTGATCCTTCGGGCATCGTGATCACGAACAATCACGTCATCGCCGAAGCCGACGAGATCATCGTCAACTTCAGCGACGGCTCGAAGCTCAAGGCCGAGCTGATCGGCCGTGACGAGAAGGTCGATCTCGCAGTGCTGCGCGTGCAGCCAAAGTCGCCGCTCAAGGCGGTCAATTTCGGCGACAGCGACAAGACCCGCGTCGGCGAATGGGTCATGGCGATCGGCAACCCGTTCGGGCTTGGCGGTTCGGTGACGGTCGGCGTCGTCTCCGCGCGCAACCGGAATATCGAATCAAGCCTCTACGACGACTTCATCCAGACCGACGCTGCCATCAACCGCGGCAACTCGGGCGGGCCGCTGTTCAACCTGCAGGGCGAAGTGATCGGCATCAATACGGCGATCTTCTCGCAGACCGGCGGCTCCATCGGCATCGGCTTCGCCATTCCCGCGAACACCGTGCTGCCGCTGATCAAGCAACTGCGCGAAACCGGGGAAATCCAGCGCGGCTGGATCGGGGTCTCGATCCAGCCGGTCGATGACCAGATTGCTGAAAGCCTGAGCTTGCCGGCGGCGCGCGGCGCGCTGATCGCTTCGGTGAACGACAATGGCCCCGCCATGAAAGGCGGCATGCAGGCAGGCGACGTGGTGATCCGCTTCAACGGCCAGGAGGTGCGGGAGATGCGCAACCTCCCGCGCATCGTGGCCGGTTCCGAAATCGGCAAGACGGTCGACGTGGTCGTGATCCGCAAGGGCAAGGAAGTCACCCTGAAGATCGAGGTGGCGAAGCTCGCCGAGCCCGACAAGAAGCCGAACCGGCAGACCAAGGCCGAGCCGCAACAGCCCCAGAAGCAGCGTCCGGCCATGAACCGGCCGCTCGGGCTCGAACTTTCCGCGGTGAACGAAGACCTCCGGCGGCGCTATCGCCTGAAGGAAAGCGTCAGGGGGCTGGTCGTGACCGGGGTGGATCCGGAGTCCAACGCTGCGAAACAGAATATCGAGGCCGGGCTCGTGGTCATCGAAGTTTCCGGCGAGCCCGTGACGACGGCGGCCGAACTGCGGGGCCGTGTAGAGGCGCTCAGGAAGGCCGGCAAGAAGTCGGCGCTTCTGCTTCTCGTCAACCCGGGCGGCGAGCAGCGCTTCGTCGCCGTCGCAATCCCCTAAGGCCTTCACGCTACTCACAGTTTAGTGTCCGGTCCTCGCGGACCGATCACGCAATCGCGTTTGCGCGTGATAGCCCAAGTCGTTAGCATCTGCCGCAATCAGGGGAGCGGCTCGTTGAAAACGACGGACATGCCTTTCGCGCTTCGATCCGGGACGATGATCACCGGCTATGAAGTCGTGCGCGCAATCGGCGCCGGCGGTTTCGGCATTACCTACGAAGGTTACAATCCGATCACCGAGCGGCGTGTCGCGATCAAGGAATTCTTTCCGCGCGGCATCGCCTCGCGCGACGACGCGACCCGGATCGCTTATTCCCAGCAGGACAACGAAGTGGTGTCCTGGGCGCTGAAGCGCTTCGCCGATAGCACCAATCGCCTCGCCAAGCTCAAGCATCCGAATATCATCGAGGTGCTGAACTATGTCGCCGACAACGGCACCGGCTACATGGTGATGGAGCATGTCGAGGGGCACACGCTTGAAGACTGGCTGAAGAGCCGGTCTTCGCCGCCGCAGCTTGCCGAACTCGGTCCGATCTTCGATCCGATCTTCGACGCGCTGGAATACGTCCATTCGAACGGACTCATTCATCGCGATATTGCGCCCGACAACGTCATGATCCGCGGCGACGGACGCCCGGTGCTGATCGACTTCGGGGCGCTGAAGATCATCGAGGAGCATACGCGCGCACACGGACCCGCGCCGAAAAGCTTCGGCGTCATCAAGGCAAACTATTCGCCGCCCGAGCAGAGCGACGACAGCGGCACCACCGATCCGCGCATGGACATCTATTCGCTGGCGGCGACCATCTATCGCGCGCTCGCCGGCAAGCCGCCGGCCGACGCCGACAAGCGCAAGACCGATATCGCGCTCAAGGGCATCGACCCCTATATCCCGCTCGCCACGGCAGCCGAGGTTTCGGTGCCGCCGCTGTTCGCATCGACCATCGACGCTGCGCTGTCGCTGCGTCCGATCGAGCGGCCGGCAACGATTGCGGAATTCCGCTCGCGCCTTGCGGCGCGCGAGGCGCCGCCGCCCGCGGAAATGGCGACTGCCGCCATCGCGCCGGCTACCGAAATTCCGATGACTGCGCCAATCGCGCCCTCGGCACCGATCGACGCAACCGCCGCAATTCCGCATGCAGCGTCGTCGGACGCGACCTTCGCAATTCCGCCCGCGCCGTCCGCACCGGCGCCGGACGAAAGGGCAGGCAGCAGCTACAGCGCACCGCCGGTGCAGCCTTACGCGCCGAACTCCGGCGCTGCCGATCCGGGGCAGGGATACATGCCGCCGGGCAGCGACATGCCGGCCAAGAAGCGGTCGGGCATGTCGGTCGTTAATATCGCGGCGGTGGCGTTGCTGATCGTCGGCTGCCTTGCGGTGGTGCTGCATCGTCCGATTTTGAACGTGCTCGACCGGATGATGGGCTTTCGTTTCACC
>JAEZFA010000292.1 GCA_023417665.1 Pseudomonadota bacterium
GTCACGAAACGCATCGGCACACTACTCGAGGGTTAGGGAAGCCCGACGCGCTATCGTGGCGGGCGGCACTCGCCGACGGTGCGCCGGCAAACCCATCCGGGACCGAAGCGTATGAGCGGCTGGTAAACAAACTGTTGTGCATCATGCCCGCTCAGAAAGGCCCGAATTTCACGCGGATATAGGCCGGCAGCATGGTCACCACGACCAGCACCGGGAAGATGCAGAGCACCAGCGGCACGGAGAGCTTGGCCGGAAGGCTGTAGGCTTTCTCCTCGGCGGTCGAAAGCCGCTTGTGGCGCATGTCATCGGAATAAACGCGGAGCGCGTCGGTGAGGCTTGAGCCAAGCTCCGCCGACTGCTGCAACAGCGTCGCGAAAGCCCGCGCCTCCTCCAGGCCCAGCCGGTCGGCCAGATGCTCCAGCGCCTCGCTAAGCGTCCGCCCGGCACGGATTTCGAGGGTCGCCATATGCACGTTGGCGCTCAGCGACGGATAGGAGTCGGAAAGCTCGCGGCCGACGCGATCGAGAGATGCCTCCATCGAAAGACCGGCATCGGCACAGACCACCAGAAGATCCATGAAATCCGGGAAGCCGGCGCGATGCTCTTCCTGCCGCCGCTTGATCCTCCGGTCGAGATAGAGGCTCGGCGCCATGTAACCCATCATGCCGGCGGCAAGTACGCACATCCAGAACCAGCTCGGCGTGAGTTCGGGCAGCAGCAACGGCACGAGCGGCATGGCCGCGAACGCAAAGACGATGGCGAGTGCGGTTCGCGCGATGAAGAAAAATGCGGGGCCGCGCGCATCCAGAATGCCGGCTTCGATCAGCTTGCGGCGAAGCACTTTCATGGAAGCGCCGTCGGCCGACGCATAGTGCTTGCTGGTGTATTCGACGAGTTTCTGCGCCGCCGAGATACTGGCAAAGCGCAGCGAGCGCTTGTCGGCGGCGGCGTTCACGCGGCCGGGTATTTCCACGGCAATCGCCGTCGCGCGGCGTTTGAGTTCGGCGCGGCCTCTCACGACCGACATGATGCCGAGCGACAGCGCGGCTGCGGCGAAGAAAATGAGCACGCTCAGCAGCGTCGCCGGGTTTCCACCGACAATCGACGTAAGGTTTGCGAGCGTTCCGTTCATTTTCTCAGATCCGGAAGTTCACGAGGCGGTACATGATGTAGTTTCCGGTCAGCATCCAGGCGCCGGCACAGGCAAGCACCACCTTGGTGAATTCGATGTGCCAGACCGCGCCATAGAAATCCGGTGTCATGGTTTGCAGGATCGCGAACATGCAGATCGGCAGGCCGGAGAGGATGATCGCCGAGTATTTTCCTTCGGCCGCAAGCGCCTTGACCTTGCGGCGCATCTTGAAGCGCAGGCGGATGATGGCGGAAAGGTTCTGCAGGATTTCGCTGAGATTGCCGCCGGTCGAGCCCTGAATTGCGACCGCCGTCACGAACAACGGCAGATCGTCCTGCCCGACCCGGAAGAAAAGGCTGCGCATCGCGCTTTCGAGATCGGCACCATAAGTGACCTCATCGGAAACGATGCCGAACTCCGACCCCACCGGATCCGGCATTTCCCGTGCGACCATCGAAATCGCGACCGGGACCGGATGCCCGGCCTTGAGGCTGCGAACGATGATGTCGATCGCATCCGGAAACTGCTCGCCGAACGCCTTGTGTCGCCGCGCACGCTTGATGCGCAGGAACATCAGCGGCAGGACCACTCCCATGAACGCCCCGCCGAGGATGGCCTGCAAAAGGTTCTCGCGCAGCATCCAAACCGCGCCCGTTCCCGCCGCGCCGAGCACCGCGCAGATAATCATGAAGCGGCCGACGCTCAGCTTCATTCCCGATTGCAGGACAAGACGGTTCAGCGACGTGAAGGCGCTTGAATAGGTGCCCGCCGCCGTAAGCGAGCGTTCGCGGCGCAGCTGCACGAGAATTTTCTCGCGGTTTGGCTGGTTCTTCATCAGCCGCAGCCGCCGGTTCAACTGACTGCGATAGGACGCCTTGTTGTAGAAAAAGAGATAAACCGCTTCGGCAAGCAGGATCGCCGATACTGCCGCGAGAAAGTAGTAAAGATGAAGCGGGTCGATCTCGAAGGGCATCGCGCTCACAATGCCTGGGCGGGATCGAAATAGGCGCCGGGAATGTTGATCCCGCGCGCGACAAGATCGGCCAGAAAGCGTGGACGCACGCCGGTCGCCTGGAAGTGTCCTTCCACGGTGCCGTCGGCCGCGGTGCCGGTGCGGATGAATTTGTAGATTTCCTGCATCTGCAGAATGTCGCCTTCCATGCCGGTGATTTCGGCGATGCTCGTGACCTTGCGCTTGCCGTCGGAAAGGCGCTGCAACTGCACGATCATGCGAACCGCGGAGGCGATCTGGCCGCGGATCGAGGCAATCGTCATCGGCATGCCGGCCATGCCGATCATCTGCTCGAGGCGCGAAATCGCCTCACGCGGCGCGTTCGCGTGAATCGTCGCCATCGAGCCTTCGTGGCCGGTGTTCATCGCCTGCAGCATATCGAAGGCTTCCTCACCACGGCACTCGCCGAGGATGATGCGATCCGGACGCATACGGAGCGCGTTCTTCACCAGTTCGCGTTGTCGGATTTCGCCCTTGCCTTCGATATTCGGGGGACGCGTTTCCATGCGGCCGACATGCGGCTGCTGCAATTGCAGTTCGGCGGCGTCCTCGATGGTCACGAGGCGCTCTTTTTCCGAAATGAACGCAGAGAGCGCGTTCAGCATCGTGGTTTTTCCCGAACCGGTACCTCCGGAGATCAGGAGTGTCACCCTCGCCTTCACGGCGGCCGCAAGCACTTCGGCCATTTGCGGGCGGATCGCACCGATGTCGATCAGCTTGTTCAGGTTGAACGGCTTCTTGGAGAATTTTCGTATCGAGACCAGCGGCCCGTCGACTGCGATCGGGCGGATCGCGACGTTCACGCGCGAACCGTCGAGCAGACGCGCGTCGCAAAGCGGATGCGATTCATCCACGCGTCGGCCGACCGCGGCGACGATCTTGTTCACGATGCGCAACAGATGCGGCTCGTCCTTGAAGCGCACGGGCGTTGCTTCGAGCATGCCGAGGCGCTCGACGAAGACGCATTCCGGCCCGTTGATCAGAATATCGTTGATGGTCGGGTCTTTCAGGAGCGGCTCGATCGGGCCGAGACCCGTCATTTCGTCGATGATCTCGCTCACGAAATCGTCGAGTTCGCTGCCGTTGAGCGCGATCCGCTCGGAGCGCGTGAACTGCAGCACCAGCGCATGCACCTGCCGGCGAACCTCGTCCTCCGGCATTTTCTCCATGGCGGAGAGATTGAACTCTTCGATCACCTTGCGATGCAGGCGGACTTTGGCGTCCAGCATGCGGCTCGTGAGCAGAAGGTTCTGTGATCCCGCGGGCTCGGGTTCCGGCGTATTGGCAAGATTGTCGAGAAGCGAGGGCACGAGGCGCGGCGCATCTTCCACCTGCGCCGGCGTGGCCTGCGGCGGCGTGGCGGCGCGACTGCTGAAGCGTCCAAGCAAGGCCATCTTCGTCACCCCGTCTTGCGCAAGAGTCGCGAGAGCACACTCGCCGGCTTCGCTTCCTTCGCGGCCGGCAGGATCAGCTTTTTCAGCCCCAGCACGACATTGTTGCCGGGCTTTACTTCCTCCAGCGGGATGCCGCGGTCGATCGCTTCGCGCACGACCCTGAAGTTATTCGGCAGCGTTCCGGCGAAGGCATCACCGAGTGCGCCTTCGATGTCGCTCTGGCGAAGGCCCGGCACGAACATGCGAGATTCGAAACGGTTCACAATCACCTTCGGCCGGGCATTCTGACCGAGGCGCTCATGAATTGCGCCGACGAGCTTCTTGGCATGGCGCAGGCCCGGGATCGTCATCTCGCTGACGATGAAAAGATTGTTCGAGCCGAGCAGCACGCTGTCGGTCCACGGAAACCATGTGCGCGGCATGTCGATCACGACATAACGGAAGTGCGAGGACACGAGGTCGAGAAGCCGGGTCACCATCACCGGGTCGAACGAGCGCATTTCCGCCGGGCGGTTCGGCGCCGCGATCACCGACAGGCCCGACGCATGATGCGTCAGCATGATCTCAAGCAGATGTCGGTCGAGCCGCTCGGGACGCGGCTCGATTTCGCTGAGGTCAAGCCGCGGTTCGATGTCGAGATAGTCGGCAACCGCGCCATGCTGGAAATCGAGATCGACGAGACAGGTCGAAGAGCCGCCGCGGGTCGAGCCCTGCAACAAGAGAGCCGACTGGATCGCGATCGAGGTTACGCCGACGCCACCCGCCGACGGCAGAAACGTGAAAATCTCGGCTTCGCTGACCGCCTCGCCCTGCAC
>JAEZFA010000251.1 GCA_023417665.1 Pseudomonadota bacterium
CCACGATGATGAAGGTCAGTTCGAAGGTGCGCGACCAGTCGAAGGCGAACAGCGTCGGCGCGATCGATGGCGGCAGCGAGACCACGCCGGTGAACTTGGCGAAGCCCAGCGGAATGCCGATCAGCGCGACAATCAGCATGCCGAGCAGCGTCGCGCCCGGCACCTTCCGATAATTCAGCGCGGCAATCAGGATGAAGCCAAGTATTGCGAGAATCGCAGGCCAGGAGGCAAGCAGCCTGGGATCGAGCTTGCCAAGTGTCACCAGCGTCGCCGGGTGATCCACCACGATGCCGGAGTTCTCGAGCGCGATAATCGCGAGAAACAGCCCGACGCCGGCGGAAATGGCGAGTTTCAAGTTCATCGGGATCGCGTCGATGATGTATTCGCGGATCCGGAATACCGAAACCAGAAAGAACAGGACGCCGGACAGAAACACCGCCCAGAGCGCCTGCTGCCACGTATATTTATATGTGAGCACGATGGTGAAGGCGAAGAAGGCGTTGAGGCCCATGCCCGGCGCCAGCGCGATCGGGTATTTCGCGTAAAGGCCCATCATTGCCGTGGCGACGGCCGCGGCAAGGCAGGTCGCGACAAAGACCGAACCCGGCGGCATGCCGGCCTTGGCAAGAATCTGCGGGTTCACCACGATGATGTAGGCCATCGTGAGGAACGTCGTGAAACCGGCGATGATTTCGGTGCGGATCGTGGAGCCGTTCTCGCCGATGCTGAAATAGCGATCGAGCCAGCTTTCGAACGCCGTCGCCTCGGGCTTCGACCCCGATTTCTTTGCCTTTGCCATAAAAGCCCCCTTTTCGATCCGCCCAAGCCGAAACCACAATAGCGCGCTGCCGAAAGCGGCGGACCGGCCGCGCCTGAATTGTCCACCGGCGGAAATGACTGGCAAGAACCGTTCCGTTTTGCAGCGCGGCAGAAAAGTGCGGTCACGCCGCAGAGACAGGGCCCCGGGGCGGCGTTAGAATGATCCCAATGTAATCAGCAATTGTCCGCGGAGCCCAGTTCATGGACATCGACCCGCTGCTGCTTGCCCGCATCCAGTTCGCGTTCACCATCACGTTCCACATCATCTTCCCGAGTTTCACGATCGGGCTTTCCGCCTATATCGCGACCCTCGAAGTCATGTGGCTTTATTCAGGGCGCGAGCATTATCACCGGCTGGCACGCTTCTGGACCAAGATTTTCGCGGTTTCCTTCGCCATGGGCGTGGTTTCCGGGATCGTCCTTTCCTACCAGTTCGGGACCAACTGGAGCCGCTTCTCGGAATTCGCAGGCAATATCATCGGGCCCCTGATGGGCTACGAGGTGCTGACCGCCTTTTTCCTGGAGGCGACCTTCCTCGGCATCATGCTGTTCGGATGGGACCGGGTGCCGAAGCCGCTGCATGTGTTTTCCTGCGTCGCGGTCGCGGTCGGGACGCTGATGTCGGCGTTCTGGATTCTTTCCGCCAATAGCTGGATGCATACGCCGCAGGGACACGCGATCCAGAACGGCATCGCCGTGCCGGTCGACTGGCTCGCGATCATCTTCAACCCGAGCTTCCCCTATCGCTTCCTGCACATGACGACGGCGGCCTACCTGACGACCTCGTTCGTCATCCTCGCGGTCGGTGCGCGCTATATCCTCGCCGGCAAGTTCACCGACGAGGCCAAGACCATGCTGCGCATGGGCGTGGGCTTTGCCGCGATCGTCGCGCCGCTCCAGCTTTTCATCGGGGACCAGCACGGCCTGAACACGCTGAAGCATCAGCCGATCAAGGTCGCCGCCATGGAAGCGCATTGGGACGGTTCCAAGCCCGGCGCGCTGGTGCTGTTCGCCTGGCCCGACGAGAAGAATGAACGCAACCTCTACGAAATTTCGATCCCCTACGGCGCGTCGCTGGTGCTGACGCATTCCACGACCGGACTGTTCCCGGGACTGAAGAGCGTGCCGCCACAGGACCGACCGCCGGTGAAGAACGTCTTCTTCGCGTTCCGCATCATGGTCGGGATCGGGCTGTTCATGATCGCGTCCTCGATCTTCGGCGCCTTCCTCTGGTGGCAGAGGAAGCTATTCGACACGCGATGGTATCTCTGGCCGATGCAGCACACCTGGTCGTTCGGCTTCATCGCGGTGATCGCGGGCTGGATGGTGACCGAGCAAGGGCGGCAGCCATGGGTGGTGCAGGGATTGATGCGCACCGCCGACGCGATCTCGCCGGTCGCGGGCAACATGGTGCTCTCCACGCTCGTGCTCTACGTCATCGTCTATGCAATCGTGTTCTCGATGGGCGTCTATTACATCAATCGCCTGATCGTGAAGGGACCGATCGTCGGGCCGGGCGGCCAGATCAACAAGGGGCTGCCCAACCGCCCGATGAGCGCGGCGACCGAGAACCAGTCATGATCGCGATCGAGCGCACCGTTCCGATCCTGCGGATGTTCTCGCTCGAGAAAGCGAAAGAGTTCTATCTCGAGTTTCTCGGCTTCAAGGTCGACTGGGAGCACCGCTTTCACGACGGCGCGCCGGTCTACATGCAAGTCTCGCGCGAGAACGCCGTGTTGCAGCTAAGCGAGCACTTCGGCGACGGCGTGCCGGGAAGCGCCGTGTATTTTTACATGAAGGGCATCGAGGATTTTCATCGCGAACTGCTCGCGAAGAATTATCGCCACGCGCGTCCCGGACTTCACGACCAGACCTGGGGCATGATCGAGATGATGATCGACGATCCTTCGGGAAACAAAATCCGTTTCGGCGAACCGAAATTGCAGGGAGTGTGACATGGAGTGGTATCTTCCGCTCATCTGGGCGCTCGTCATCGGTTTCGCTGTCGCGATGTATGTCGTGCTCGACGGCTTCGATCTCGGCATCGGCATCCTGTTTCCATTTGCAAAGAGCGAACGCGAACGCGACCAGATGATGAACACGGTCGCGCCGTTCTGGGACGGCAACGAAACCTGGCTGGTGCTGGGCGGCGCGGGCTTGCTCGTCGCATTTCCGGTCGCTTATGCGATCCTGTTGCCGGCGTTTTATCTTCCCGTCACGCTGATGCTGCTCGGACTCGTACTGCGCGGCGTGTCGTTCGAGTTTCGCTGGATCGCGGTGAGCAGCAAATTCCTCTGGAATCTTGCTTTCGCCGGCGGCTCCACCGTCGCCGCATTCATGCAAGGCGTGATCGTCGGCGGCATGGTGAGCGGCATCAAGATTTCAGGCACACAATATGCCGGCGGCAGCTTCGACTGGTTCACACCTTTCGCATTGATGTGCGGGTTTGCCATGGTCGCGGGTTACGCGCTGCTCGGCGCAACCTGGCTCATCATGAAAACGGAAGGCGATGTCGCGAAGCATGCGCGCCGTCACGCGATGCTCGCACTCTATGCGGTGCTGTTCTTCATGGCGGTCGTTTCGCTGTGGACGCCGATCGAACACCCACGCATTGCGGAACGCTGGTTCACGCTACCGAACTTCCTTTACTTCTGGCCGGTGCCGCTCGTGACGGCCGTCATCTCGTTCCTGTGCTGGCACTGGTTGCGCAACAAGAACGAAGTGCTGCCGTTCTGGTGCGCGATCGCGCTGTTCTTCATGGGCTATTCGGGCCTCGTGATCTCGAACTTCCCCTATCTCGTGCCGCCGTCGCTCGATGTCTGGCAAACCGCGGCGGTGCCCGCGAGCCAGCTTTTCGCATTGATGGGAACGCTGTTGATGTTTCCGGTGTTGCTTGGCTATACCGCTTTCATCTACTGGGTCTTCCGCGGAAAAATCCGCGAGGGCGAAGGTTATCACTAGGGTTCGCCTTCGCTCGCCCTGCTCATCCAGCGCATGAAGCGGCACAGGTCCGCGTCACTGCTCAGAAACTGATTCAAGAAAAAATCGAGTCTTTTCAAGCGCGTGAATCCGCTCCTTCAGCGGGAGATTCCGCGCTTTTTCTTCAAGCATAGATTCCGGCTAGGGCGCGGGCGGAACGATTGCCCAGCCGAGACGCACCGGCTCGCCGCCTCCCCGCGCCCAAGACAGCCGAAGCGGCGCTTCGATGACGAGCGCCGGAAACTTCGCCGCAAGTTGCGCGGGCGGCGCAGAATCCGCACCGCGGATTTCCCAGAACACGACGCCGCCCTTTGCCTTGAACTCCGTCGCATCGATCCAGGGCGAGCGCGAGAGATCGGCGTCGCTCACGAAGCGCGGACGGGTCGATGCGACTGCCGCGATCTGCGCGGCAGGAATTCGATCTCCCGCCACGAACGCAAGTGGACGGCCGGTGCGGGTCTGAAAAATTTCCGTGAAGATACGCGCAGCCTGCGCGGCCGGCCAGTTGGTCGCGCGATTGTCGCCGAACCATCCCGGCGCAAAACTCAGCGCGACATGCATCACCGGGGGCACGAACAGAAGAATCAGTGCAATGCTTCCGACCAGTGCCTGCCGCCGCAAGATCAAGCGCTCGCCGCCGATCAGGACCGCAGCAAGTCCGCCGAATAAAAGCAGCGGCGCAAAAAACTGCGCGCGCACGACTTGGCCATCGAGAAGGACCCAGGCACATGCAAGCAATGCCGGCACGATCGCAATGGCGATGACGCTTCGCCGCGAGAACGGTGCGGAGGATTGCCGCGCGAACACCGGCGCACTTTCCCTGGCTTTCGCTGTATCGAACGTGGCCAACACGATCAGCAGAGCAAAGCCGAAATGACCGAGCGCAATCACGAGCGGAATGCGAAGCAGCGTGCTTGCTTCGCTCGCAGAAGTTTCCGCCCTGTCGTCCGCGAAAAGATTTTCGGCACCATGAAAATAGAGCCAGATGGCCCGCGGACCCGCGACGTGGGCGAGGATGAGAAGCGCGACAAGGATCGCAAACAATGCGGTGAGATTGCCCGTTGCGGATCGCGCATGCGCACTGAGCAGGGTTACGATCACGAGCACCGCGAACAACACCACTCCCTGCGGGCCGGCATAAACCGAAACCGCAAGCAGCAGACCCAGCGGCATCCAGGCCGCCGGATTTTTTTCGCCGACCGCAATCCACCAGCACAGAACGGCACCCGCGAGCAGCGGCATCTGCAGGAGATCGCCGGTGAGCGCGCCACCCGGAAACGCTACCGGGTATACGCTCACCATCATCAGCACCGCGATCGCAGCCTGACGATCGCCGGCGACGCGGCGCGCGAACAGAAACACGAACCAGCCTGCAAGCGCGATGCAGGATGCAGCCGCAAGACGGATCGCGAACAAGGAATGCGTCGCGCGATAGATCGCGTCGGACAACCATGCAGCAAGCGGCGGCAGCTCGGGATAACCCAGCAAGGTTTCGCGACCGAGTGCGATCGCAATCGCCATCTGCGGCGACGGCGACGGATCGGCGAAGTGTGTCGCAACCGCCCACAGCAATGCGTGCGCGACGAGACCGCACGCAACGAGCGCGGCCGGAGCCGCGCGCAAGGCTTCCACGAAGATGGATGCCTCCAAGGGGCCGTCCGCCTCGCGCAACATGCCGGCTACTCTTGCTGCGCCACTGCGTCGTGCGTGGAGATCGCGTTCCGGGAATTGCGAACCGGCGCAAATGAGTTGCGGTGATGGATCGAAGCGCCGTGGATTCGCAGCCGGTCGCAATGCAGGCTGGTGCCGTAGCCCTTGTGTTTCTCGAAGCCGTATTCGGGGTGCGCGAGCCCGAGCTGCATCATCAGGCGGTCGCGCGTCACCTTGGCGATGATGGAGGCCGCAGCAATCGACGCCACGATGCCGTCGCCGCCGATCACCGCCTTCACTTCGCATTCAAGCGGAAGCGTGTCGCGCCCATCGACGAAAACGAGTTGCGGCGTGCGGGGCAAGGCGCAGACTGCCTTGGCGAGCGCCCAGAGACTGGCGCGCAGGATATTGTCGCGATCGATCCGGGCCGGCGGCGCGAAAGCAACCGCAACCTCCGCGGTCGCGCAGATCGTGTCGAAGAGACGATCGCGGGTTTGTGCGTCGAGTTCCTTGGAGTCGGCGAGCCCCTTCGGAATCCGCGCCGGATCGAGAATGACCGCGGCCGCGACAACGGGTCCGGCGAGCGGGCCCCTTCCCGCCTCGTCGCAGCCGGCGACGGGAAGAAAACCGCGCCGCATCGCATTGGCCTCGCGGGCGAAGGTCGGGCCTCGGCGCGGGGGAATCATTTCAGACATTTTATGTACGCGGCGGTTCGAACGAGCCGGAGCATGCCACGCGAATCCGGCATCTTCTACTTACAAGAGCCGCGATTTGCGGCAAACTCACAGGTCGGCCACAATCGCAGGGATTGAATGTGGCAAAGGCGGGCAAGCAACCCGCCGGCGGAGGCAGACAAGAAATGCGTTGGGACGATTTCCGGCAGAGTGAGAATGTTGAAGACCGCCGCGGCGACAGCAGCGGCCCGCTGGCAGGTCCCGGCTTTCCGTTGCCGACCGGACGCGGCGGCATGGGGCTCGGCACCATCATCATCCTCGGCCTGCTCGCCTGGGCGGTCGGCATCGATCCGCGTGTCATTTTGTCCGGAATCGAGATGACGCAAGGGCCGTCCGGCTATGAGCGCCAGATGCCGAACCAAAGCCCGGTGCGCAAGAAAGGCCCGCCGACCGACGAACTCGGCCGCTTCGTGGCCGGCGTGCTCGGCGCGACGGAAGACCGCTGGTCGGAAATCTTCGCCGAATCCGGCTCGCGCTATCGCGCGCCGCGTCTCGTGATCTTCAGCCGCGCGACCAACTCGGCTTGTGGCTATGCACAATCGGCCATGGGTCCGTTCTATTGCCCGCCGGAACAGGCGGTCTATCTCGACACCTCGTTCTTCCAGGACCTGCAACGCAAGCTTGGCGCCTGCCCGGCCGGCTCCAAGACCTGCGAATTCTCGCAGGCCTACGTCATCGCGCATGAGATCGGCCATCACGTCCAGAACATCCTCGGCATTCTGCCGAAGGTGCAGCAGGCGCAGCGCGGCCTCGGCCAGCGCGACCGCAACCAGTTGCAGGTGCGGGTCGAACTGCAGGCCGACTGCTTCGCGGGCGTCTGGGCGAACCGCCAGCAGAAGAAAAGCGCGTTTCTCGATCCGGGCGACGTCGATGCCGCACTACAGACCGCAAGCGCGATCGGCGACGACACGCTGCAGCGTCGCTCGCAGGGCGTGGTGGTGCCGGACTCCTTCACCCACGGCTCGGCCGCGCAGCGCAAGCGCTGGTTCCAGACCGGCTTCGAAACCGGCGACGTGAACCGCTGCAATACCTTCGCTGCCGGCGCGATTTGAGTTTCTAGCCTTGCGCGAGAACCCGTTCGTTCCGGTCAACTTCGCCATCCTGACCGTTTCGGACACGCGCAAGCTTGAAGACGACAAGTCCGGCACGCTCCTCGCGGGCCGCATCGAAAGTGCCGGACACAAGATCGCGGATCGCGCCATCGTCAAAGACGATATTCGCGCGATCCGGGCAAAAGTCCGCGCCTGGATCAAGGACCGCAATATCGATGCCGTCATCACGACCGGCGGCACCGGCTTCACCGGCCGCGACGTGACGCCGGAGGCGGTCGAACCGCTGTTCGAGAAGCGGATGGAAAGCTTTTCAGCTTTGTTCCATCGCGTCTCCTACGAGAAGATCAGAACGTCAACGATCCAGAGCCGCGCGACCGCCGGCGTCGCCGGTTCGACCTTCATCTTCTGCGTGCCGGGCTCGCCCGGCGCCTGCCGCGATGCATGGGACGAAATTCTGGTTCATCAATTCGATCTGCGTCATGCGCCGTGCAATTTCGTCGAGATCATGCCGCGGCTTGACGAACATCTGAAGCGCACGAAGTTGAAGAAGAAGTAGACGACTTCGTCCTCACCCGAGTCCGCGGGAGTTTCATGATGAGAAAACCCAAGGTCGTCATCATCGGCGCAGGCTTCGGCGGACTTGAGGCCGCCCGCGCACTGCGAAAAGCGGACGCCGAAATCACCGTCATCGACCGGCACAACCACCACACCTTCCAGCCGCTGCTCTATCAGGTCGCCACCGCCGTGATTTCGCCGGCCGACATCGCATGGCCGGTGCGCAGCATCCTGCGCCGGCAGCAGAACGCCTCGGTGATGCTCGGCACGATTACCGGCATCGACACCAAAGCGCACATCGTTCATGCCGACACGATCGAACTGCCCTACGACTATCTCGTGATCGCGACCGGGGTCACGCATTCCTATTTCGGGCATGATGACTGGCAGCACGCAGCACCCGGCCTGAAGACGCTCACCGACGCCACCAAGATCCGAAGCCGCGTGCTTTTGTCGTTCGAGCGCGCGGAGCTTGCGAAAAGCGAGGAAGACCGCAAGCGGCTGATGACCTTCGTCATCGTCGGCGGCGGTCCAACCGGCGTGGAAATGGCCGGCGCGATCGCGGAGATCGCGCGGCAAACACTGCGCTTCGACTTCCGCCACATCGATCCGCGCACCGCGCGCATCCTGCTGATCGAGGCGGGGCCGCGCATCCTCCCCGCTTTCCCGGAAGAGCTTTCGGCCTATGCCGAACGCTCGCTCCGCAAGATGGGCGTCGAGGTGATGACTTCGACCATTGTGACGCAGGTGCGCCGCGACGGCGTATCGCTCGGCGAGCGGCAGGTTTCGTCCGAGGCAATCGTCTGGGCCGCCGGCGTGAAGGCTTCGCCCGCCGCTTCATGGCTCGGCGCGGAAGCCGATCGCGCAGGACGCATCAAGGTGCGCGATGACCTTACCGTGCCGGGTCATCCGGAAATCTTTGCGGTCGGCGACACTGCAACCATGCCGAGTCCCGTGCCGGGTATCGCGCCTGCCGCGAAGCAGATGGGAAAACATGCCGGCCGCGCGATTGCGGCGCGCATTTCCGGCGGAGGCACCACACCTTCGCCATTCGTTTATCGACACGCTGGCGACCTTGCGACCATCGGCCGGAAATCCGCGGTCGTGAAACTCAATAAACTAAAACTGACCGGATTTACCGGCTGGCTATTTTGGTCGGTCGCGCATATTTATTTTCTCATAGGGATTCGCAACCGGCTTATGGTCGCGATGACGTGGCTCTGGAGCTACATCACCTATCAGCGGGGCGCGCGTCTCATTACCCGCGATGATCGTCCAGGGCAGTAAGCGTAGCCACTTCGTAACCGCGTCAATCCAAATCGTTGCGTCCGGGTATCTGCGTCGAAATCAACTTCGCCGTCGAAATCTTTTTTTCGCGGCGGAATCCCTCGGGCAAGCGAAGATGCAAGCGGCTCTCGATATTTCCTATCACAACATCGCCCGCTCGCAGGTAGCCGAAGACGCGATCCGCGCACGGGTCGCGGGACTCGAACGCATCGATCGCAGGATTTCATCCTGCCGCGTGCGGGTCGCGCGACGGGCCTATCACGTCAATCAACTGATACCGCCCTCGGTGCGGATCGAACTGCGGATACCGGGCCTCGAGAGCGTCGTCGTCGCGCATGAGCCCGACGAACACGCGAGCGAATATCGCTCGCCCGATCTGCAGGATGCAATCGACACCGCTTTCCGGCTTGCCGAACAATCGCTGCACGACCTCAAGATCATCCATGCCGCCAATCTCGACATCGCCGAACGCGGCGATCTCGGTTTCCTCGGCGAAGTTTCGGAAGTCTATCCGCTGGAGGACCACGGCTACCTCGTGAAGGAAGACGGCAGCCGCCTTTATTTTCATCGCGATGCCATTCTCGCGGGCGATTTCGACTATCTGGTGAGCGGCACGCCGGCATTTTACGTCGAGGAAAGCGATGCCGACGGCTCGTCGGCCATCAAGGTCTGGATTCGCGATACTTCGCGCTGACATTTCGCGCTGACCTGCCCGCTCCGTTTCGCCGCAGGGCAAGATTTCCTGCCGACACAAATTTGCCGGAACCAAGCCTGACGCTTGCGTTTATCCAGAAGGGTAGTCGTTAAGAGCGCAGGTAAAAATTAATGCAAGTTCCGCTCGAAATTTCCTATCACAACTTTGAAAAATCACAGGCTGCGGAAGAAGAAATCCGCGCCCATGTCGCGGACCTCGAGGAAATTTACGACCGCATTACCGCCTGTCATGTGCGCGTCGATCGGCGCGCTGACAATGCCAGCCACTCCATTCCGCCGGTCGTGCGGATCGAACTGCAGATTCCCGGCCACAAGAACCTCGTGGTCGCCCACGAGCCCGATCACCTGCAGCGCAAGTTTCAGTCGCCCGATCTCAGCAACGCGATCAACGAAGCGTTCCGGATTGCGGAGCGGCGCCTGCATGACCTGAAGGAAGCGCGGAAATCGAACGGCCGCGTGCAGGCCGAAGGCGGCGAAGAACGCTTTCTCGGCCAGGTCGCCGAATTCTATCCGCTGCAGGAATACGGCTATCTCCTGAACAAGGATGGCGCACTGCTCTACTTCCATCGCAATGCCATCCTGTCCGGCGACTTCGATTATCTCGTGCGCGGTACCGAAGCCTATTATGTCGAGGAAGACGGCGACACCGGCCCGCTTGCGAAGAAGGTCTGGGTGAAGGAAACCGGCCACTGACAAAGCCGCTTTCGCAAGCGCCGAAGAAATTTCCCGACGCAGACTAGAGTTTCAGCTCCCACGTCTCGCCGACAAGCTTCCTGCCGAAATCCGCGTGCGGTTTCTCCGCCGTGCGCGTGAAGCCTGCTTTTGCATAAAGCTTCCGCGCCGCCAGCAATTCGCTTTGGGTCCAGAGCAAGATTTTCCGGTATCCGCATTGGCGCGCGAAACCGAGCGCGGCTTCGAGAAGCGCTTGCGCAATTCCGTTGCCGCGGGCCCATGGCTCGAGAAACATCAAGCGAAGCTTTGCGGTCTTGCGATCCGCCCGCACGAGACAAAGCGATCCCGCCGCCACGCCGTTCACTTCCGCAATCCAGCAGCGCTCGCTCGCCGGATCGAAGGTTTTGAGAAACTGCCCGCCGATTTCCGCGACCAGTGCTTCGAATTGCGGCCCGTAACCATACTCTTCGGCAT
>JAEZFA010000333.1 GCA_023417665.1 Pseudomonadota bacterium
GCTGGCGGCCGATGATGTCCTGGAAATTGGTCCCGGGCGTCATCGGCGCCTCTTCGAAGCGGATGCCGTTGCCGCTCTTGACGCAGAACAGGAGGGTTTCGCCGATCGGAAAGAGCTTCTGCTCCCCGCCGATCCGGATTGCCGCGTAGAACGCGATCGGGATGCTCGGATCGCGCTTGGCGCGCGAGACCCGGAACTGGTACCCGCGCACTTCGAAACGGTCGCCGTCGTTGAACGCCAGCGCCTCCCCGGTCTTCATCATCCGGCCGTTGAACATCGTCCCGTTCGTGCTCTTGTCGACGATCTGGAGACGGTCGCCGTTCAGCTCAATAGTCGTGTGGACGCGAGAAACCGTCTGGTCGTTCGGCTCGTGGCCGATCCGAATGTTGTTGCCGGTGCCGCGCCCGATCTTGAGGGGCAGCTTGTGACGGCCATGCGTGCGGTTGCCGTCCTTGATCATTTCGACGTCGACGAAATCGTCCATGCGGGTCGCTTCTCGTTGGCCTGCGGTCCGCGAAGCCCGTCAGGCAGGTTTATTCCACGCGCGCGGCGCCAGGCGGCAATCGGGTTATGGAGTCGAAAGAATAATCGGCGTTTCAAGACCAAGGCAACGGCGCCACCCTGCCGATCGGTACAAAAAAGCCAAGTCCCACAGGCTATTAGAAGCCTTTGGCTGCCGTCTTGCGTCTCCCCAACCCAAATCCTCGAGCACCGCCCGCATTGTGCGCGAGCCCGCATGCGGGAGCCAATCGAAATTTTGTGATCGGAACGCGGACCGGGACGCCCGCCACGGATTTTCCGCCGGTCAGCGCGAAAAGGGGAGCGGCCCCTCTCCGGCCCGCATCAGGCGGAGGACGACGTCGATCATGCGGGTCTGCGCGCCGGTATCGTCGCCGTCGACCACTTCGAGATTGGCGTAGGGAATCGCGTGACGGACCGCATAGTTGGACAGCGAGCAGTCGTTTTCCCGCACGTGCTCGTAGAGCACATGAATACCGGCCGCGTTGAGGGCCGCCACGAAACGCATGGCCTGCCCGTCGGCATCCGGCGGTAACAGCGACGCGACATATATAAGTGTGTCGGCCGGCGAACGGGCGCGCATCGGCCTCGGCGCGGGAAACTCGGTAATGTTCGAATCCGGCTTGCGCTGAATTCCGATCGAAACATTGCCCTTGCTTTTGCGTTCGTCGGTTTCGGGCACGAGATCGAAGCCGGGCTTGTTGGTATGCAGCGCGACGATCGGCTGCCCTTTTCGCAGATGCGCCATTACCCGGCGCGTGAAAACGGACGAGCGCGCCAATTGCAGCTGGCATTTCTCTTCGCCGCGGATCTGGAAATTGCGGTTGGGGTCCTGCTTGCGGCGGCCGATCCGGTTATAGCGGTCGTGGTTGCGCTCCACCGCGACTACCGTGCCGCCATGCCGCAGCACGCCATGGACGGCCGAGTCGAACGCCACATCCTCGTCGTCATGCGGCACCACCCAGAGCGGGCCGGAAGGCTGTCTGCGGTTCTCGATGATCTGCAACACCCAGCGCAACCGGCCTTCGGTGAAGACTTCGAGCCGCAGGCACAGATCGCGCGAAGCGAGTGTTGCGGCATTGCGCGCAACGTCGCCGTCCTCGTCGAAAAACTGGCTTGGCGGCAAGCAAACGCCGCGCGTCGTCTGCCGGGCGACCGCCGGCTCACTCTGCCCGAGCACCCGCCCCGACAAGGGCAGGAACAGGACGACGATCAGGACCAGCGCCGCGCGAAGCATCGATTCTCCTTGCTTGCGCGAGCATAGCACCCGCACACGGGCGAGCCTTGCGCCCACCGGGGGCGAGCGCCTATGTTCCGCCTAACCCGAGGGGTGCCCGTAGCGGGCTGAGATGGCGAGTGCCAAACCCTTTGAACCTGATCCGATTAAGATCGGCGGAGGGACGGTCGATGCAGAAAGATGCCGTGGAAGAAAATACCGCAATCACGCTCACCGTGAACGGCGAGACGCGCCGCGTACGCGCGAGCACCCCCCGCGCGCTTCTCACCGAACTGGAACTCCAGGGCGACTTTTTCGCGATTGCCGTCAACCGCCGCGTGATCCCTCGCGCGCGATGGAACGAAGCGGCATTGCAGAACGGCGACAGCATCGAAATCGTAACTCCACGGCAAGGCGGCTAGAAATGCTCGAACTCTATGGAAAGAAATTCTCCTCGCGGCTGCTGATCGGCACCGCGCGCTATCCTTCACTCCCGGTGATGCAGGAGGCCGTGAAGGCGTCGGGCGCAGAAATCGTCACGGTTTCCGTGCGCCGCGAAAATGCCGGCGGCAAGGACGGCGATACGTTCTGGAACATCATTCGCGAACTGAAGGTCGATGTGCTGCCGAACACGGCGGGCTGCTATTCGGTCGAGGACGCGGTCTCGACCGCGCAACTCGCCCGCGAGCTGTTCAACACCAAATGGATCAAGCTCGAAGTGCTTGGTCACAAGGCGACGCTCCAGCCCGATGTGGTCGGAACGCTGGAAGCGGCAAAGATCCTGATTGCCGACGGCTTCGAAGTGTTCCCCTATTGCACCGAGGATCTCACCGTCGCCTTGCGGCTCGCCGAAGCGGGCTGCAAGGTCATCATGCCCTGGGGCTCGCAGATCGGCAGCGGCAAGGGCATCATTCACGACGAAGCCCTGAAGCGCATCCGCGCCGAACTGCCGGGCGTTTCGCTGGTGATCGATGCGGGCATCGGCGCGCCATCTCATGCGGCGAAGGCGCTGGAGCTTGGCTATGACGCCGTGCTTCTGAACACCGCCGTAGCGGGCTCCGGCGACCCGGTGAAAATGGCAAAGGCGTTTTCGCTGGCGCTCGATGCGGGACGCGACGCCTTCGAGGCCGGCATGATGAAGCCGCGCGAACTCGCACAGCCTTCGACCCCGGTTGCCGGCACTCCTTTCGCGAACGCCACGCATGCGCGCTCATCCTGATCGCTTCTATCCGATCGTCGACACGATCGGATGGGTCGAGCGGCTCTCGAAGCTCGGCGTTCGCACGGTGCAGCTACGCGCCAAGAACCTTGACGCCACGGCGGCACGCGAACTCGTGCGCGACGCGCTTGCCGCAGTCGACGGCACTTCCTGCGAAGTCGTCATCAACGACTACTGGCAGGCCGCAATCGCCGAAGGCGCGTTCCATGTTCATCTGGGACAGGAAGACATCGAGACCGCCGACACTTCCACGATCAGGAAAGCCGGCATTACGCTGGGCATTTCCACCCACGATCACGATGAACTCGAGATCGCGCTGCGTCATCAGCCCGATTATGTCGCGCTCGGCCCGATCTATGAAACGACCTTGAAGAAAATGCGCTTCGCGCCGCAAGGATATGCCCGCATCACCGAATGGAAGAAACGCATCGGCAAGATTCCGCTGATCGCGATCGGCGGCATCAAGCTCGAACATGCAAAGGACATCTTTGCCGCAGGTGCCGATTCCATTGCGGTCGTCAGTGACATCACGCAGAACGCAGACCCTGACGGACGCGTTCGCGACTGGCTTGCGTTCACGCGCGCCTGATTGTCGCCAAAGGAATTAACGGCGAAACACTCTGCAACATTCGAACGGCATATTGTGAATGCCGAGTTCCAAATTCGCAGAATCTCCGCTTTTGTTTCGCGCTCCGGACTCATTGCTCCGTAGTTGTCTCCCGCAGGTGGGGCCATAAGGAGTAAACGATGGAGCGTAGGCAACTCATCGCGCCGCTAGCATTGGCGGCCGCGGCAATTGTCTTTGGGTCAAATCATTCTTCGGCCATGACGGCACAGGAATTTCTGGCAGCAGAAGCTCGTGGCGAATTTTCCACGCCGCAAACCAAGCGCCGCGCACAGAACGTGCAGCCGCGTCAAACTCCAAGCCCGCAGCGCGCCCGCATTCCGGTTCCGGCGCAGGCGCAGCAGGCTTCGGTGACGACCTCAAATCCTTTCTCGGGCGTCAATCTGGGCGGCTCGTGGCTTGCGTCCAATCTTGGCTCGTCGCGTCCCGCCGGAGCGCCCGGCGCCTGGTGCGGATACGCCATGCGCATGGAAATGATCTCGCAGGGACACGGCGACCCCGGCCCGGAATTCAACCTCGTCAGTCACTGGTGCCGCGTCGGTTCGCCGGCGCCGGTCGGTGCCGTCGGTTCGATTTTCGTCTCGCGCGGCCATGTTTCCAAGGTCGTGGCGGGCAATTGTCCGCCGGGCCGCGTCGCCACCATTTCCGGCAACGCAACCGGCCGCCGCGTGTCGCATATGTGCGAACCGATCGCGCGCGCGGTTTGCTCGCGCTGGCCGGGCAAGGTCAACTCGTAAGCAGGCTTGCGACCGGACGCGGGGTGTCTTGCCCGCGTCCGGCAATCGCCTAGAGTTTCCTCCGAACCGGAGGAATACGCATGCGCTTGCAGAACAAGAAAGCCGTCATCGTCGGCGGTTCGAGCGGCATCGGGCTCAGCATTGCCGAAGGGTTTGCGCGCGAGGGCGCGCGCATCGGCATCATCGGCCGGCGCAAGGAAAAGCTCGATGGCGCGCTTGCAAGCCTTCTGAAGCTGAACGGCGCCGCCATCGGCCTTGCCGCCGACATGCGCGGGGCAAAAGCCTGCGGCGAAGCAATCGGCCGGCTCGCCACCGAGCTCGACGGCATCGATATTCTGGTCAACAGCCAGGGCATCACGGTCATCAGCCCGTCCGCCGATCTAGACGAAGAGGACTACACCCGCGTCATCGACACCAACCTCAACAGCATCTTCTTCTGCTGTCAGGCGACCTATCGTCATATGCGCGGCAAAGGCGGCTCGATCATCTCGATCGCCTCGCTTGCCGGTCATCGCGGCTGGCCGCTGGCGGCGCCCTACGCCGCAAGCAAGCACGGCGTACTCGCGTTCACGCGGACGCTTGCGACCGAATGGGCCGACGATCGAATCCGCGTGAACTCGATTTCACCCGGCTATTTCCGTACCGAACTGACAAGCGTGCTGAAGCCCGAACGCGTCGCCCTCGCAACATCGCGCACACCGATGAGCCGCTTCGGCGAGCTTCCCGAACTGCAGGGAGCTGCGATCTTTCTTGCCTCCGATGAAGCGAGCTACGTCACAGGCGCTGACCTCGCGGTCGACGGCGGCTTTCTCGCCAAAGGCCTCTAGCGCGAACGCATGTCGCCGCCTCAGCTGCGCCCTTTGGCGGCGAAGCGAATCCCGATCTCGTTGTCGTTCTGCCAGACCTTCTCGCATGGCCGCGCGACATTCATGGATTTCTCGAGCACGTCCTCGCTCGCGGCAAGCGACATAAAAAACCGCTCGGGAAAATCCGCGAGCAGATCCAGATACTCCTTGTCGATCCGCATGCGCGCGCCGGTCTCGGAAATATCCATCAGGCGACAGGTGCAAAGCTTCGTGAGGTCTACCCGATACAGCGTCGCGGGAAAAACAAAGGATTTTCTCGCGCTGACGCGCCTGTTGCGCACATTCATGCAATCACTTTCAACAGCACGAACTTTTCTAATCGAAGTGTTGCGGCAGCGCGAGAGCGCGCATCCGCCATTCAATGAACTGCAATCGGACACGGCGAAGCGCGCCGTCCCGATTCGACTATACTAACGAATTCCCGCGCGCAGAAATGCCTGGATGAACTGCCGCTGAAACAGCACGAATCCGACCAGCAGCGGGGCAATCACCATCAGGGTCGCCGCGCTGATGACGGCAATATTGACGCCGCTTTCCGGCGCTCCGAACAGCGAAAGGCCGACTGTCAGCGGCCGCGTCGTGGTTGAGTTGGTGACCACCAGCGGC
The DNA here is from genome assembly GCA_023417665.1 of Pseudomonadota bacterium. GTDB lineage: Bacteria > Pseudomonadota > Alphaproteobacteria > Rhizobiales > Xanthobacteraceae. The sequence goes on from JAEZFA010000333.1 coordinate 5,789, forward strand.
CAGAGAAAATTATTCCAGTGCGTCGCAACAGAAACGAGCGCATAGGCCAGATAGGTCGGCCGCGCGGCGGGAATATACACGCGCCACAACACGCCGAACCAGCCGCAGCCTTCGACCCGCGCCGCCTCCTCCAGCTCCTGCGGCACGGACTTGAAGGCCTGCCGCAACAGGAAAATGCCGAAAGCGCTTGCCATGTAAGGCACGCCGATACCGAAGATGGTGTCGAACAGCCCGAGCCGCGAAATCATCGCGTAGTTCTCGACGATCAGCACTTCGGGCAGGATGAAAAGCTGAAGCAGCACGAGAATGAAGATCACGTCGCGGCCCGGAAACTGGAAGCGCGCGAAGGCAAAGCCGGCCAGCGTGCAAAGCGTAAGCTGCCCGATCAGGATGACCGTCACGAGCATGGTCGTATTCAGGAAGTAACGCGGCCACGGCGCGCCTTCCCAGGCGACGCGGAAGTTCTCGAGCGTCAGCGGCGCCCGAATATCGAACGACAAGGCGCCATCCGGCGTGTGGAACGCGGCCCATACCGCAAAGACCAGCGGCGATATCCACACGATCGCAAGCAGCCATGCGCCGATGGTATCGAGCGAAGGCAGCGCGAGGATGCTGCGGCGCGCGGGATATGTGGCGCTCACGCTCACCGGTAATGCACCCTGCGTTCGAGCACCACGAACTGGATTGCCGCCACGATGCCGAGCACCACGAGAATGAGCGTGGTCATGGTCGCGGCCGCAGGCATGTCGAAATAAGCGAACGCCATTTCCCATACCCAGTAGAGCACGAGCTTCGAGGCATTATCCGGTCCGCCTTTCGTGAGAATGAACAGGTGGTCGATCAGCTTCACCGAATTGATGACGGCGTTCACGAGCACGAACATGGTAGTCGGCATCAGGAGCGGCAGCACCACGCGCCGCGTATAGGTCCAGCGCCCGGCGCCCTCGACGGTCGCCGCCTCGCGCAGTTCGGGAGAAATCGTCTGCAGTGCCGCGAGATAGAAGATCATGTAGAAGCCGGCCTCCTTCCAGATCGTGACCCCGATCACGGAATAGAGCGCCGTCTCCTGCTGGCCGAGCCAGTTGACGGAAGGCAGACCGAACAGCGCCGTAATGCGGTCGATGACGCCGAGGTCGGGAGTATAGAAGAACAGCCAGAGGTTCGCGGCCGCGATCATCGGCAGCATGGTCGGCGTGAAATAGGCCGCGCGCACGAAGCCGCGCCCGATAATCTGCGCATTGGCCCACAGCGCCATGCCGAGCGCAATCGCAACCGAAACCGGAATCGTGATGCCGGCATAGATCAGGTTGTTCACGACCACCTTGGTGAAGGTCGGGTCGGAAAACATCGCGGCGTAATTGCCAAGCCCTATGAACTGCGACGGCCGCCGGATCGTCCCTTTCGAGAACAGGCTCGCGTAAACCGTTTCAGCCGCCGGGATGAAAGCGAAGGTAATCAGCAGGATCAGTGCAGGCGCGAGCAGCATCCAGCCGTAAAGCGCGGTGCGGCGGCGTTCGAGATCTGCTGCGGGATTGAACATGCGGGAATTCGAAAAAGGGAGGTTGGGCAGGAGCACGAACGCCCCTGCCCGCTATCGCGTTACTTGTAGTCCTTCAGGAGACGGTCGGCAGCTTCCTGCGCACCTTTCATGGCCGCTTCCGGGGTCTGCTTGCCGGTGAGCGCGGACTGCACCGCATTCGACAGGATCTCGCGAACCCGCGCGGTCTGGTAGGTCGAGAACTCGGCCACCGCATGCTCAAGCTGATCGCGGGCGACGATCGCCTGCGGGAAGCCTTCGGCATACTTCTTCAGCACGTCCGTCTGGTAGGACGCCGCCGAGACGCCGACATAGCCGGTCGCGATCGACCAGGCCGCCGCGCGCTCGGGTGCCGTCATGAAGCGCACGAAGGTGAGTGCAGCCTTCTGCTCTTCCTTGGAAGCGCCCTTGAAGAGATAGAAGTTACCGCCGCCGGTCGGCGAGCCGAGCCGCTTGTTCGCGGGCAGCATGGCGACACCGAAGTCGAACTTCGCCTCGGCCTTTACCGCGGTGAGGTTGCCGGTCGTGTGCCACATCATCGCGGTTTTGCCCTGCGTGAAGGCCTGACGAAGCGTGCCCCACTCAATCGCGCCTTCCGGCATAACCTTGTGCTTGGCGGCAAGATCGCGCCAGAACTGCAGGGCTTCGATGGTGGCCGGCGTGTTGAAATTCACCTTGGTGCCGTTGTCGCTCATCAGCTCCTGGCCGTTCTGGATCGCGAAGGCCTGGAACATCCAGTAGGGATAGCCGGTCGAGGGCACCATGATGCCGTACTGGCCGTCCTTGGTGAGCTTCTTCGAGATTTCGACGAACTCGGCCCAGGTCTTCGGCGGCTTGTTCGGGTCGAGGCCCGCCGCCTTGAACATGTCCTTGTTGTAGTAAAGCACGATGGTCGAACGCTGGAACGGGATGCCCCAGGTCTTGCCGTTCACCTGACCGTTCTGCATCAGCGCGGGATAGAAGCTCTTCAGCCACACGCGCTCGTCGTCGGTCGTCACCGCATCGTCGAACGGAACGATCAGGCCCTGCTCGATCAGATCATAGACGTCGATCGAGAACAGCACCGAAAGCTGCGCGGGCTGCCCGCCCTTGATCGCGGAAAGCGCGCGAACGCGGGTTTCGTCGTAGTTGCCGGCATAGATCGCATTCACCTTGATGCCGGGGTTGGCCTTGTGAAATTCCGCGATCATTCCGTCGATCACCTTGGTCAGCTGGCCGCCGACGGCGATCGGGTAATACATCGTGAGCTGGGTTTGCGCCGATGCGACGCCGGCAGCGCAGAGGAAAATGGTTCCTGCCACGATGCTCTTCCATAAACTTCTGATCATCTTTCGCTCCTCGTTCTTGATTACTTGACGAATTACATGACTACGCAGGCACTGCCGAAGCGGATTGCGTGAGGCCGGGCTTCGCGCCGGCACCGCTCGTGATGCGTGCGCCGCTATCGCGGTCGAACAGCACGGCAAGTTCGCGGTCCCAGCCAAGCACGATGCCCGATCCGGGTTCGCGTTCGACCCGGCCGGGGATGCGTGCAATCAGCGGCCCCGCTGCGGTGTCGACATAAAGAAAAGTCTCCGCGCCCATGAACTCCGCGTTCTGCACGGTGCCGGGAAGGCCGCCCTTGGCGGCAACCCGGATGCTTTCCGGCCGGATGCCGAGCAGGCTTGCGCCGCTTCCGGACGACGACTGCGGCAGCAGATCGGCCGACAGCTTATCGGCAGCCAGCAGCGTCATCGGCGGCGTGCCGATGAACGAGGCGGAAAACGCAGTCCCCGGGCTTTCATAAAGCTCCGCAGGCGAGCCCGATTGTTCGATTTTTCCGTCCTTCATCAGCACCACGACGTCGGCCATCGCCATCGCCTCGGTCTGATCGTGCGTCACGTAGATGACAGTCATATTTAACTGCCGCTGCAATGTACGGATTTCCTGC
>JAEZFA010000052.1 GCA_023417665.1 Pseudomonadota bacterium
TCTTTAATCAGGTCTGCAATTTCACTGGAAATTTTTCCTGATTGATCGGTATCTAATTTCGTTCTTGTCGGAGCCGCCCCAAACAGTTTCTGCCACCAGCTTTTGGACGAAGAAGACTTAATAGCCGTGCTGTCAAACCAAGTTTTGAATTCAGTGAGGGTTTTAATTAATACGCTTATTAAGACATCTGGATAGGAATGCCCTTTAAACTCTTCCAGATCGACATAGGCTGTAGCTCTCCGGTCTAAGCTGAAATCCGAACGCAGCTTGTACAGCAGGCTCGATTTTCCTGATCCGCGGCGACCGAAGATAATGTGATGTCGTTTTGTCGTCGCTCTGTTCAGAGTGCCGACTGCGGGCTCAATAAAATATTTGACGCCTGATTGTGTCGAGCGCGTCGACTCTTCGATAATACGAGCCAGTTGTTGAACTGGTTTAGTTTCAAGAATGTGCGACATAGTCGGCCATATATCATAATATCATTTGTGTTCACTAAGTAGTGTATTACCGCCCCTTCCTCTTAAACGCCCGCGTTCCGCCTTTGCCCGCCGTCGAGGCCGCTTTGCGGCCCGTGGGTAACGGCGCGCCGAATTTCTTCTGGCCCGCATAGGACTCCGCCGTGGCCGCCATCTTGGCGGTCGGGTCATCGACAAAGGCCAGTTCCACCTCGCGCAGCCGCTTGATTTCGTCGCGCAGTCTGGCGGCTTCCTCGAAGTTCAGATCCGCCGCCGCTTCCTTCATCTGCTTTTCGAGATCGCTCAGCACGGCCTCGAAATTGTGCCCGTAGGTCGCAATATCCTCGGCGAAGCCCGCGTCCACCGTCACGCGGTCGCGCTCGTAGATCGAGCCCATGATGTCGCCGATGGATTTGCGCACGCTCTCCGGCGTGATGCCGTTCTCGGCGTTGTATTCCTCCTGCTTGGCGCGGCGGCGGTTGGTCTCCGCAATCGCGCGCTGCATCGAGCCGGTCTCCTGATCGGCATAGAGGATCACGCGGCCGTCCACGTTGCGCGCGGCGCGGCCGATGGTCTGCACCAGCGACGTCTCCGAGCGCAGGAAGCCTTCCTTGTCGGCGTCGAGAATCGCGACTAGCCCGCATTCGGGAATGTCGAGGCCCTCGCGCAACAGGTTGATGCCGATCAGGACGTCGAACGCGCCGAGCCGCAGGTCGCGGATGATCTCGATGCGCTCGATGGTGTCGATGTCCGAATGCATGTAGCGCACGCGCACGCCCTGTTCGTGCAGGTATTCGGTGAGGTCTTCGGCCATGCGCTTGGTGAGCGTAGTGACGAGCGTGCGATAGCCGCGCTTCGCGGTCTCGCGCACTTCGCCGAGCAGGTCGTCCACCTGCGTGCGCGCGGGGCGGATTTCGATATCGGGATCGGTGAGGCCGGTGGGGCGGATCACTTGCTCCGCGAACACGCCCTGCGTCTGATTCAATTCCCAGCCGCCGGGGGTCGCGGAAACCGCGATGGTCTGCGGGCGCATCGCGTCCCATTCCTCGAAGCGCAGCGGCCGGTTGTCCATGCAGGAGGGCAGGCGGAAGCCGTATTCGGCCAGCGTCGCCTTGCGGCGGAAGTCGCCGCGATACATGCCGCCGATCTGCGGAATGGTGACGTGGCTTTCGTCCACGAAGACGATGGCGTTGTCCGGCACGTATTCGAACAGCGTCGGCGGCGGGTCGCCGGGATTGCGGCCCGTGAGCCAGCGCGAATAATTCTCGATGCCGGAGCAGACGCCGGCCGCCATCAGCATTTCGAGGTCGAACATGGTGCGCTGCTCGAGCCGCTGCGCTTCGAGGAGGCGGCCCGCGGCCTGCAACTCCACAAGACGCATTTTCAGTTCGTCGCGGATGCCTTCGATCGCCTGATTGAGTGTCGGGCGCGGCGTCACGTAATGCGAGTTCGCGTAGATCTTGATGAATTCGAGTTCGTTGTGCTTCGCGCCGGTGAGCGGATCGAATTCGTGGATCGCCTCGACGTCGTCGCCGAACAGCGATACGCGCCAGGCGCGATCCTCGTAGTGCGCGGGAAAGATTTCGATGACGTCGCCGCGGACGCGAAAAGAGCCGCGTGCGAAATCCATGTCGGTGCGGCGATACTGCAACGCCACGAGGTCGGCGATGATCTGGCGCTGGTCGAGCTTCGCGCCCTTCCTGATGTCGAAGGTCATGCGCGAATAGGTTTCGACCGAGCCGATGCCGTAAATGCAGGACACCGAGGCGACGATGATGACGTCGTCGCGTTCCAGGAGCGCGCGCGTCGCCGAGTGGCGCATGCGGTCGATCTGCTCGTTGATCGCGGAATCTTTCTCGATGTAGGTGTCCGTGCGCGGGACATAGGCTTCCGGCTGGTAATAGTCGTAGTAGCTCACGAAATACTCGACCGCGTTCTCCGGGAAGAACGCCTTGAACTCGCCGTAGAGCTGCGCGGCGAGCGTCTTGTTCGGCGCGAGAATGAGCGCGGGACGCTGCGTGCGCTCGATCACCTGCGCCATGGTGAAGGTCTTGCCGGAGCCGGTGACGCCCAAGAGCACCTGCGTGCGTTCATTCTCCTGCACGCCTTTGACGAGTTCTTCGATCGCGGTCGGCTGGTCGCCGGCGGGCGCGAATTCAGAAACGAGCTTGAACTTTATGCCGCCTTCGGACTTCGCCGGGCGCTCGGGCCGATGCGGCATCCATGCCGCGTTGTTGATCTCGGGGCGGCCCTTGGCGATCAGGTCGCTCAGCGCGTCGGCGCTTTTGGAGGAGCCGAGCGCGGGGCGGAAATCCTGCTCGTCCTGCGGCTTCTCGAAGCCTGCGGCGCGGGCTAGTTCCGGGTCCACTACGGGCGCCAGCGCGGGCGCCGGCTCGAATCCCAGTTGCGGGCGCTCGGCCATGCCGTGGCTGACGCCGCGGGCGGTGCGGTAGGGCTTTTCGGCCTTACCGGCCTTCTGCTTCGGGGTTTTGGGCATGGCGCCAATATGGGCGCGGGAAGGCGGCAAGGAAAGGGCGGCGCATTGGCCAGGATTGCGAAAAAATGCGCGCTTCAGCCCGGGATGTTCTGCAGCCGCTCGAGCTTTCGTACGAGATCGGCGCTGGATTGCGCCGTTCCCGCGAAGCGCGTGAACAGCGCGATGGGGCGGGGCGGCATGTTCTCCACGTCCAGCGCATCGACCGCGCCGGGAATTGCCTCGCCTTTGCCGGCCGCGGTGAGGTCGACGAGTGCGGCGTCCATAAACTGCATCATGGCCGCTTCGTCTTTCTCGTAGATCGCCCTGGGGCGTTCGGGCAGCGTCGCGTCGCGGGCCAGCACGCGCGCCATGCGCTCCATGATCAGCGAGTGCACGGAATACAGCGTCTTCACCGGCAGCCTGCCGCCCCAGATGGTTTTCATCACGGCGAAGCCGCTGTTGGTCTGCGAGAGCAGCACGCGGTCGCCTTTGGCGAATTCGATGCTGGCGAAGGCGTTGCCGCCCTGGTCGAGATATTTATGGAGGATCATTTCAGGTTCGGGAGAATTTCAGTCGCCGCCGCCGACATAGCCCGCGAGCAGCCAGTTGCCGTTGCGCTTGACGTAGCACAATCGTGGATCGAGCAAAGTCAGCAATTCGCCGGGCTGGACGAAAGCGCGTTTGCCGTCGCGCAGGATCACCGGCGTCCAGTCCTTCCCCGGATCGAAGTTCTGGTTGCGCGCGGAAAGGTCGGTATAGACGAAGTGCATGCTGAGCTTCGCGATTTCCGGCGAGCCGTGCTCCGGCTTCTCGCGCGCGATCACATGCGCATGTGCGGGATAGCTCCATTCGTGGAGGTCGCTGCTGGTTCGCTGCACGAGCACCTCGAAAGCCTTTTCGTCGTATTTCGGTGCGGGCGGACCGCAGAAGACGCCTTTTTTCTTTTCGTGTGGCCCGGTGAGCTGATCGGCAAAGGCGCCGAGCAGGCGCCAGCCGGTGCCGTCCGCCGCGTCGAGATCGAGCGCCGTGGCGAAATTGATGAAGGCCGATTTCTTTTTGTCGAAGCCGCCGCCGAAATCGCGCTCCCAGAAGAAATCCCGCGCGACGTGCTTCCGGAGCGTTTCGGCATCCTTTCTGGCGGCGATTTCCGAGAGTCGCGCGCGAAACACCGTGAGTGCAGGATCGTTCGAGCGCTTCGGAAAAGCGACCGCAACCGCGCGATAGCTC
>JAEZFA010000084.1 GCA_023417665.1 Pseudomonadota bacterium
GTCTTGTAGCGGTCGAACTTGTAGGCCCGGAGCTTGATGCCGAGCGCGATTCGGGCGGCATCCTCCGGGGCCAGCTTGCCGCCGGGAAGTTCGGCCAGCACCACCACGTTCCGGCTGCCGGCGGGGAGCCGCCCGCCGATGGTCCCGCCGAGCTTCAGCCAGCTTTCGGCGTTCATGTCTTTCGCCTTGCCGATCCCTGCAACCAGGACGTGTTCCAGTTTCAACCCCTGCGGGGCGGTCAGGTCCAGAACCTTGTTCCGTTTGCCCTTGAACTGCTCGATCTTGGCCACCCGCCGGAAAAGATCGCCGGCCGGTTTCAGGTGTCCTTCTGCCGCGGCGCCGAGGGCTAGATTTTCGTCGGTAATCACTACCAGAGTACCGGCGGCAGCGACATTCAGGTCAACAATTGAAATCTTGGGGGTTTCGGCCATGTCTGGAGTCCGTTAAGGGATTGATGCGAAAGTAATAACTGAGGATTCTCGAGGGTGCGAGTGCCCCCTTGAAGCCTCAATTTCCGGGCAGTTTCCTCCGGTAAGTTTTGTAGGGGGCGGTCTTCGATTCTGGGTGAGGAATCGAAGCCGAGAGTAGCGGCGCGAATGGGGCGGCTCGACAGGTATTTGTTCACGAATGCGGCCATCGCGTTTGTCGCGGTGCTCGGCAGCCTGACCACCATGGTCTGGCTGACGCAGGTATTGCGCCGCTTCGACCTGCTCGCAACGCAAGGCCAGTCGCTGTTCGTGTTTTTCAACATCACCGCGCTCGCACTGCCGATGCTGATGCTGGTGATCGCGCCGATCGCGCTCTTCATCGCGGTGCTGTTCACGCTCAACCGGCTTTCCGCCGACTCCGAACTGATCGTGATGAATGCGGCCGGCGTCAGCCGCTGGCGCATCTTCCGCCCGCTGCTTGCGCTCACGCTCATCGTTGCCTCGCTCTCGATCCTGGTCAGCGCCGAAGTCGGCCCGTGGACGCTGCGCACGCTCCGCGAACAGATCGCTCGCGTCAACGCCGATATCGTTTCCAACGTCGCGGTCCCCGGCCGCTTTCTTTCGCTCGAAAAGGGCCTCACCTTCCACGTCCGCGAACGCGGACCGAACGGCCTGATGATGGGCATCTTCGTGCACGACGCGCGCACGCCCGAAAACGAAACCACCTACATCGCCGAACGCGGCCGCATCACCCAGGCCGACAAGGCCGCCTACCTCATCCTCGACCAAGGCGTGATGCAGCGGCGCCAAACCGGCAAGGCGCCGAACTTCGTCGAATTCCAGCGCTACGCTTTCGATCTTTCGCAGCTCACCCCGAACCAGAGCGTTTTCTACCGCGCCACCGACCGCACGCTGATCGATCTCATGACCGCGGACGACCGCGATCCGATGTACAAACAGGATCCCGGCCGCTTCCGCGCGGAATTGCACAAGCGGCTTTCCGCGCCGCTGTTTCCGATCGCGGCGTTCGTGATCGCCTTCGCGTTTCTCGGTCAGGCGCGCACTACCCGCCAGAGCCGCGGCCTTGCCGTTGCCGGCGCGGCCGGCACTTTCGCGCTGGTCGAAATCCTCGGCTTCGGCACGCAGGGCTTCATCGCGAAGAATGCGTCCTTCACCTGGCTGTCCTATTTCGTCCCGCTTGCCGGGATCGCCTATGGCCTGCTGATCATCTCCGGCATCCTTCAGCTGAAGATGCCGAACCTCCTCCAGCGCCTCGCGGACGCCGTTGCGGCGCGCTTCGAGCGAGCACAGGCGGCATAGCAAGATGATCGCGTTCGGCATGCTAGGTCGCTACTTCGGCCGCCGCTTCCTGACAGCGGTCGCGGTTGCATTCCTGACCTGCGTGGCGCTGATCGCAGTCGTCGATTTCTTCGAGCTTACGCGCCGCGTCGGCGACCGGCCGAACAGCTCGGTCATACAGATCGCCTATCTCGTGCTTCTGCGGCTGCCTTCGTTCACCGAACAGATGCTGCCCTTCGCGACGCTGATCGGCGCGATGTCGGCGTTCCTCGCCTTGTCGCGCCGGCTCGAGTTCGTGGTCGCGCGAGCTTCGGGCATGTCGGCATGGCAATTCATCGGCAGTGCGGTTGCGATTGCCCTGGCGCTCGGCGTGTTCGCCACCACGGTTTACAATCCGCTGTCGGCGGCAATGAAGGAAAACGCCGAACACATCGAGAATGAGTTGCTTTCGGCGCGGGCCGCAGCAATCGGATGGACGCAGGAAGCCGCGCCGGGCAACATCTGGGTGCGTCAGCGCAACGACGATGGTCAGGCGATCATCAATGCGCAGACCACGAGCAACCAGGGCCGGCTGCTGGCCGGCGTGCGTATCTTCTGGTTCGACACCGCAGGCGAATTCGTCGAGCGCATCGAGGCCAAGACCGCAGAGCTTGAACCCGGCGCATGGAAACTTACTGATGCGCAGATTTTCTCGCCCAAGGTCGGGCCGCGGACTTTCGCGACGCACCGCATTCCGACATCGCTGACGCCGGATCAGGTGCGCGGCACGTTCTCGAACGCATCCGCGCTCTCGTTCTGGGAATTGCCCGGCGCAATCGAGCTTGTGCGCGCCGCCGGGCTTTCCGCCTCGCGCTATGAAATCCAGTATCAGCTTCTGCTCGCGCGGCCGCTGCTGCTCGCGACCATGGTCATCATCGCGGCGGCGGTAAGCCTTCGCGTATTCCGGCTCGGCGGCGTCGGCAAGATGGTGACGATCGGCGTGCTGTCCGGCTTCTTCCTCTACGTCGCGCAGCAGCTTTCCGAACAGCTCGGCGAAGGCGGCTTTCTTCACCCGGTGGCCGCCGGCTGGCTCCCGATCGTGTGCGCCGGAATGATCGGCTGCTCGATTCTCCTGCATCAGGAAGACGGCTAGATGCAGCGCTGGATCGCCACTTTTTCCGCAAACCAGCACGGCAGGCGTTCGCGCCGCGCCGTGATCGCATCCGCGTGCATGCTCGTCGGCGTTGCATTTGCCGGCACGGCATTGGCGCAATCGCTGCCGCGTTCGCAAAGCGCGGACCCGACGCTTTCCAGCCGCTTCCTGAACAATAAGACCAAGCGCGATCCGAACGCGAAGATGCTCGTTACCGCCAACGAGATGATCTATGACTACAAGAACAACAAGGTTCATGCGGTCGGCGGCGTTCAGATCTATTACGAAGGCAGCGTGCTTGAGGCCGACAAGGTTACCTACGACCGCGTTTCCAACAAGATGTTCGCCGAAGGCAGCGTTCGCTACCGCGCCAAGGACGGCAACGTCATCCATGCCAATGCGCTGGAGATGACGCAGGACTTCCGCGAAGCCTTCGTGAATTCCATGCTGGTGGAAACGCCGCAGCGCACCCGCTTTGCGGCGTCACGCGCGGACCGCACCGACGGCAACATCACCGTGTTTTCGAACGGCGTGTACACGGCATGCGAACCCTGCCGCGACAATCCGAAGAAGCCGCCGCTGTGGCAGGTGAAAGCTGCGAAGATCATTCACAACGAGGGAATGCGGACGGTCCACTACGAGAACGCGACCCTCGAACTGTTCGGCACGCCGATCGCCTGGCTCCCCTATTTCTATCACCCCGATCCGACCGTGAAGCGCCAGTCGGGCTTCCTGCCGCCGCACGTCTATTCGAACCGGCGCACGGGCTTCGGATTCGAGATGCCGTATTTCTGGTCGATCCGCCCGAACATGGACGCCACCGTTTCCATCACGCCCTTCCTCAATCAGGGCGTGCTCGCGAAAGGCGAATTCCGGCACCGGCTGGAGAACGGCGCCTATCAAATTCGCGCGGCCGGCATCAACCAGGCCAATCCGCAGGACTTCTCCGGGCTTTCCGGCGAGCGCGACTTCCGCGGCATGATCGAGGCGCAGGGCGAGTTCAACATCAACAAGCGCTGGCTCTGGGGCTTCGACGGCGCGGCCTTCACCGATCGCGCGTTCCTCAGCGACTACCATATCGCCAAGCACGGCACGACCGAGCGCGTCTCGCAGATCTACCTGACCGGGCAGTCGGGCCGGAGCCACTTCGACGTGCGCGCCCTGCACTTCTTCGGGTTGTCGGAGTTCGACAACAACAACCAGCTTCCGGTCGTGCATCCGGTGCTCGACTATTCCTATTTCGTCGGCAATCCGGTCGTCGGGGGCGAGCTTTCGTTCAAGGTAAACTTCACCAGCCTGTCGCGCGACCAGGCCGAATTCGCGCCGACCAATGCGCTGGGCCCGTTCGAAACGGTCGGCACCACCGTGGACCGGACCAAGTGTCTTGCCACTGCCGCGACACCGGCGAACTGTTTCGTTCGCTCGCTGCCGGGTGACTACACGCGCCTGAGCGCCCAGATGGACTGGCGCAGAACCATCACCAGCGATGTCACCGGCATCCTGATCACGCCCTTCGCACGTCTGCGTACGGACGTTGCTTCGTACAACATCACGCCCGCAGCCGGCGTCGCGAACTTCGTGACGCCCGGCAGCGACGAACTGATCCGCGCCATGCCGACCGTCGGCTTCGAGGCGCGCTGGCCGTTCATCGCCGTGCATTCATGGGGCACGCAGACGCTCGAGCCGATCGTGCAGGCGATTTTCCGTCCCAACGAAACGCAGATCGGCCGCTTCTGGAACGAAGACGCGCAGAGCCTCGTGTTCGACGACACCAACCTGTTCGCGATCGACAAATACTCGGGCTACGACCGCCTGGAAGGCGGCTCGCGCCTCAACTACGGTGTGCAATACACCGCGAACGTGCATCGCTTCGGCATGGTCAACGTGCTGTTCGGCCAGTCCTACCAGATGTTCGGGCAGAACTCCTTTGCCCAGACCGGCTATACGGATGCCGCAGGCAACGCCATCGGACCGACCGCGGAATCCGGCCTTGAGGAACGCGCCTCCGACTATGTCGCGCGCATTTACTTCCAGCCGACGGGGCGCTTCTCCTTCATCAATCGCTTCCGGCTCGACAAGGATGATTTCACGATCCGCCGCATGGAAGCCGAGGTGCGTTCCACCTGGGATCGCCTGACGCTGTCGACGATCTACTCGCGCTACGAAGCGCAGCCGATGATCGGCTATATCGAGCGGCGCCACGCGATCTACCAGACCGCGACCTATCAATTCCACGACTACTGGAGCATCACCGGCGGCGTGCGCTACGATCTGGAAGGCGGCAAGATCGACCTTGGCACCTTCGGCCTGACTTACGCCGACGAATGCTTCGCGATCACCGCAAGCTATATTGCGGACTACACGAATACGATCACGGCGCAGTCGGTACACAAGTTCCTCGTGCGGGTGAACCTGCGCACGCTCGGAGAAACCGGCTTCAAGCAGAACCTCGGCACGCAGGTCACCAGTTCGACGCCTGCGAACAGCCCGTAACCGTCTAATTGCCGCCATATGACCCGGTCATGGTCAGTTCCGGGCGATGTGCGGTAAAATCACCGGAAACGATAGCAAACGACGCCAGCCATGCTTTCCAACCATCTGCCCCGCCTCTCCCGAATCCTGAGTGTTTTCGTGCTCGCGCTTGCCGCGCTCGCGTTTCAGCCACGACCGGCTTCCGCACAGGTCGCCGCCATCGTGAACGGCGAGCCGATTACCGCGCTCGACATCGCCGAACGGATCAGGCTGCATCGCAGCTCCGGCAAGCCGAATATCTCGCGGCAGGAAGTGCTCGAAGAGTTGATCGAGTATAAGCTCAAGCTGCAGGTCGCGCAGCGCGCCAACATCGACCCGACCGCGGAAGAAGTGAACCGCGCCTTCGCAAGCGTCGCGCAGCGTTCCGGCCGCAGCCCGGAACAGTTCGAGCAGGTGCTGCGCTCCGGCGGCATCGACCCCGGCCGGCTCAAAGCCCGCATCAAGGCTGACATTGCCTGGCAGCAATATGTGCGCGCCAACTCATCGAACGTGATCGTGCGCGATGCCGACCTCGTCGCCGTCATGGCGGCCCGCGGTCAGAACCTCGACATGAAATCGGTCCAGTACACCATGCAGCAGGTGATCTTCGTCACCCGCCGTGGCGCGGCGGACAGCGTGCGGCAGGCCCGTGTACGCGAAGCCGAAAACCTGCGCTCCCGCGTTACCTCCTGCGATCAGGTGGCGTCGCTCGCGCGGCAATATCCCGAAGTCGTCATCAAGCCGCCGGTGCGCCGCTTCTCCACCGACCTGCCGACAGGCCTGCAGAAACTTCTGCAGACGCTGCCCGACGGACGCATGACGCCGCCGGAAGTGACGGTGAACGGCATCGAAGTCGTCGCGATCTGCGACCGCAAGGAAGTGCCGGCCGACATCTCCTCGAACCGCGAGCTTCGCAACGAGCTACTCGGCCAGCGATTGCAGAATTACGAGAAGCGCATCCTCGACAAGATGCGGCAGACCTCGATCATCCGTATTCTCGACAATCGCTGATGCTGCCGCTCGCGCTGACGCTCGGCGAGCCGGCGGGGATCGGACCCGATCTCACGCTGAAGCTCTGGACCGAGCGCAGCGCGCGCCGCTTGCCGCCGTTTTTCCTGATCGCGGATCCCGCTTTCGTCGCCGCCCGCGCGCAAGCGCTTTCGCTGGATGTGCCGCTCGCCGAATGTGCGCCCGAAGAGGCTACGGGCCGCTTTGCCGAAGCGCTGCCGCTGGTCCGTTCCGGCACGATGGCCACTGCACTGCCCGGCAAACCGGATGGCGCAAGTGCCGCCGCGGCACGCGCCTCGATCGACATTGCCGTGCAACTCGCGCAACAAGGCAAGGCGGCGGCCGTCGTCACCAACCCGATTGCGAAACACGTCATGCAGGCTGGCGGCTTCGCCTTCCCCGGCCATACCGAATATCTCGCGCATCTGAGCGGCGCGCCGCTGCCGGTCATGGTGATCTGGAGCGAAGAACTCGCGGTAATTCCCGTCACCATTCACATGCCGCTTCGCGACGTTCCTGCGGCACTCACGAGCGAGCTGATCGTGGAAACCGCGCGGATCGCCGCGCGCGACTATCGCCACCGCTTCCGGATCGAGGACCCGCGCCTTGCGATCTGCGGACTCAATCCGCATGCGGGCGAAGAAGGCACCATAGGCCGCGAGGACATCGACGTGATCGCGCCTGCGGTGCGCAAGCTGCGCGCCGAAGGCATCGCCGTCACCGGTCCGCATCCTGCGGATAGCCTGTTTCATGCGGAGGCGCGCAAACGCTACGACGTGGCACTCGGCATGTATCACGATCAGGTGCTGGCGCCGGTGAAGGCGATCGCGTTCGACCGCGCGGTCAACGTCACGCTCGGACTTCCTTTCATCCGTACCTCTCCCGATCACGGCACGGCGTTCGATCTTGCCGGCAGCGGCAAGGCCAATCCGGAAAGCCTTGCCGCGGCAATCACGCTTGCCGCGCGTCTTGCCACTTCCGCATGAGCCAGATCGACAATCTGCCGCCGTTGCGGGACGTGATCCGCAAACACGACCTGCAGGCGAAGAAATCGCTCGGACAGAACTTTCTGTTCGACCTCAATCTCACCGCGCGCATCGCCCGTGCCGGAGGATCGCTCGAAGACGTCACCGTCATCGAAATCGGTCCCGGCCCCGGCGGGCTCACGCGCGCACTGCTCGCGGAGGGTGCGGCGCGCGTGATCGCGATCGAGCGCGACCAGCGTTGCGTTGCGGCACTCCGGGAAATCTCGGCGCATTATCCGGACCGGCTGGAGATCATCGAAGCCGACGCGCTTCACTTCGATCCGCTGGCGCTGCTCACGGCAGGCAAAACCCGCATCGTCGCGAACCTGCCCTACAACATCGCGACCGCACTGCTGGTGAACTGGCTCACGCTCGAACCGTGGCCGCCTTATTACGACTCGCTGATCCTGATGTTTCAACGCGAGGTCGCGCAACGTATCGTCGCGACACCGGGCGACAGCGCCTATGGCCGTCTCGGCGTGCTTGCCGGGTGGCGTTCCGCAGCGCGGATTCTGTTCGACATTCCGCCCGGTGCTTTCGTGCCGCCGCCCAAGGTTACGTCTTCCGTCGTGCAGATCGTTCCGCAGAGCAATCCACTTCCCTGTGACGCGAAAATGCTCGGGCGCGTAACCGCCGCCGCTTTCGGGCAGCGGCGCAAGATGCTACGCCAGAGCCTGCGCTCGCTCGGCGTCGATCCGCTTGTGTTGCTGGCAAGTGCCGGCATTGATCCGACCGAGCGCGCGGAACGAATTCCGGTCGAAGGCTTCGTCAACCTCGCGAACGCTTTCGCCGCCGAGGCAGGAAAGTAAATCTGCATGACGAAGATCACGCGCCAGGTATTTTCCGATTACGGTCAGCCGTTGTGCGAGGAGATCGTCGATGCGCCGGAGCCAAGCGGATCCGAAGTACTGGTCCGCGTCGGACATTGCGGCGTATGTCATTCCGACATTCATTTGCATGACGGCTATTTCGATCTCGGCGGCGGCCGCAAGGCGGAGCTTGCCGGGGGACGTCCGCTGCCTTTCGCGCTTGGCCACGAGATCGAAGGCGAAGTCGTCGCGGCCGGGCCGGACGCGGATCGCGCGCTGATCGGCAAGCGTTTCGTCATCTATCCCTGGATCGGCTGCGGCCAGTGCGCGACCTGCCAGAGCGGCGACGAGCATCTCTGTGCGAAGCCGCGCCAGATCGGCATTCAGACCCAGGGCGGCTACGCCACGCATGTGCTGGTGCCGCATCCGAAATATCTGCTCGAATACGATCCGGTCCCGCGCGATCTCGCCGGCACTTATATGTGTTCGGGCGTCACCGCCTATTCGGCGATCGCCAAGCTCGGCTCAATTGCGGAGCGCGGACCCGCGCTGCTAATCGGCCTCGGCGGCGTCGGCATGATGGGCTTTTCCTTCCTGAAAGCGCGCTCGCCGCATAAGCCGATCGTGATCGAAATCGATGCCAAGAAGCGCGAGCATGCGCTGGCCAACGGCGCGGCCGCGGCATTCGATCCGACCGACAAGGCAACGCGAAAAGAAATCATGGCCGCTTCCGGCGGCGGCGTCATGGGCGCGATCGACTTCGTCGGCTCCGACAAGTCGGCGGCACTCGGCTTCGGCGCGCTTGCCAAAGGCGGCATGCTGGTCGTCGCCGGACTGATCGGCGGCGAGATGCCGCTTTCAATTCCGGTGCTGCCGCTCAAGGGCGTGTCGATCGTCGGCAACTATGTCGGCTCGCTTAGCGAAGCGAAGGAAATGATGACCCTCGTGCGTGCCGGCAAGGTCGCCCCGATCCCGGTGCGGACGCGGCCGCTGGCCGAAGCCAACAGCGCACTCGACGACCTGCGAAACGGCAGGACGATCGGGCGCACGGTACTGGTCGCCTAAAGCTTCGACTGCAACTTCCGTGCAAAGGCTTCGACGCCGGTACGGCGCTGCCGCTTCATGCGCTCGGCCTGCAGGATCGAATGAATATCGGCAAAAGCTTCGTCGAGATCGTCGTTGATGATGACGTAGTCGTATTCGACCCAGCGCGGCACTTCGTGTTTCGCGGTCGCCAGCCGCTTCTTCAGCGTCGCCTCGTCTTCCGTCGCGCGGCGGCGGATGCGCTTCTTCATTTCGGCAATCGACGGCGGCAGGATGAAGATGCTGACGACATCGGACGCCGCACGCTTGTAGAGCTGGCGCGTACCCTGAAAATCAATGTCGAACAGGACGTCCTTGCCCTTGGCCAGCGCCTTCTCCACCGGCTTCGCGGGCGTGCCGTAGTAATTGCCGTGGACTTCCGCCCATTCCAGTAGTTCGCCGGCATCGCGCATCCGCTCGAACTCCGGGCGCGACACGAAGTAATAATGAACACCCTCGACTTCGGACGGCCGGCGCTGGCGCGTCGTCACCGAGATCGAAAGCTCGATGTTGTCTTCCTTCTGCACGAGAAGCCGCGTCAGCGTGGTCTTGCCCGCCCCGGACGGCGACGACATCACGAACATCAGGCCGCGGCGTGCGAGCTTCTCGCGGCGCTTCTTCTTCGGCGGGGCTTTCTTTTTCTTACTCAATGTTCTGCACCTGCTCGCGGAACTGGTCGACCGCGGTTTTCAGCTCCAGCCCGATCGCGGTCAGCGAGACGTCGTTCGATTTCGAACAGAGCGTGTTGGATTCGCGATTGAATTCCTGCGCCAGAAAATCGAGCTTGCGGCCTACCGCACCACCGTTCTTCAAAAGCGTGCGCGCCGCGCCGATGTGCGCGTGCAGACGGTCGAGTTCTTCGCGAACGTCTGCCTTGGCCGCAAGCAGCGCCGCTTCCTGATGCAAGCGATCCGAATCCAGTGCCGAGCTTGCACCCAGCAATTCCTTCACCTGCTCGGCAAGACGGGCACGGATCGCTTCCGTGGAACGCGCCGGCGATGCTTGGGCGGCGCGCGTCAGTTGCTCGATCTGCGACACGCGGTCGGAAAGCACGCCCCCGATCACTTCGCCCTCTTTCCCGCGCATGGCGACAAGATCGGCAAGCGCGGCTTCAAAACCCTTTTGCAGCGCCGCGTTCGCCGCTTCGCGCTCCGCTTCGCTTTCCTCGGTTTCGACGACTTCCATGACGCCCTTGATGCTCAAAATCCCATCGAGCGTCGGCGGCTGGGCTTCGATTTTCTTCGCCAGTTCG
This sequence comes from Pseudomonadota bacterium, assembly GCA_023417665.1. GTDB lineage: Bacteria > Pseudomonadota > Alphaproteobacteria > Rhizobiales > Xanthobacteraceae. The sequence goes on from JAEZFA010000084.1 coordinate 10,548, forward strand.
CGCGAGGTTGCGATGACGGCGGCAAGCACACCTTCGTTGACGCGGACCTGCGGAGCGGCCCCCTCGCGTTGCAAAGTCAGATTGACGGTGACATTGCCCCGCGCAATGCGTTTCGCGATTGCCGCGCGCAGCGCCGGTTCGAGCACGTCACGGCCCGGCGGCAGGCGAAAACGGAGATCGAGGCCCTTCGAATTGACGGACTTCAGTTCCCAGGCCCAGCGCAATTCGCCAAGAACACCGGAAGCGCGGGCGAAGCCGGTCATGCTCGCAAGGGTCATCGTAAGGCGCGTCCGCGATTCTTGAAGGGAAGCCGCGCGACCTTAGCGACAGGCATCAGGCAAGCCAAGCAGAACGGCCTTACTGTTTCGCCTTCGGCTCGGCTTTCTTCTTCTGATTCTTCGGTTGCGCCTTGGGCGCTTCCTTCTGTTTCACGTCGCCGCCC
>JAEZFA010000122.1 GCA_023417665.1 Pseudomonadota bacterium
CTTGAAGGCTGCCGGTTCACATTCACGTTATTTGCCGGCGATGTCCGACAGATCTTCGTAGCCGTTCGGCTGATTGCCGTTGGAGTACGAATATCCGTAGGGCTGATAGCCATAGGGCTGCTCGTAATAGCCGTAGGGCTCATCGTAATAGTAACCCTGATTTGCGATCGCGGAGCCGACCACAACGCCGGCACCGAACGCGCCGAGACCGATCGCCAAATTGCGGCCGCGATGGTGATGACGGCGCCACTGCACGGTTTCGGTTGCTGACGGCGCGGCGTTCTTCAGGGACTCAAACTTGGCGCCGACAGGCGCTGCGGATGCAGGCAACGCGGCGGCGCCGGCCAGGAGCGCCAGTGCTGCGGATGAAACGGCAAAGCGGCTAACGGTCTTCATTGTTCAATACCTTTTGCTGGCCACCGTCACGACTTGATCGAAGGCTCGCGGCAGGCGGCAATTGGGCAGATTGTTCCACAGTCCGGTTCAGACCGGCTGTACGAAACTGCGGTCGATCAGCCGCTCAACGCCCTTCCCCGCCATCGGGTTCCCGAAGTTACGGATCGGTAATCCGCCGAGACGGCGCTCCGCAAAAGCCTCTGCGATTTCGGCAGGCGCGCTTTTCACGAGCGCAGCCGCTGCGGCAAGCAGCGCAAGCAGTTCCGCGGTCTGTCGCGCAAATGCTTCCCGCTCGGAACTGAGCAATCCCGCCTTGATTGTGTCGAGTGCCGTCTTCGCGTTCGGCAGGTCGCGTGTGGTCTGCGCAAGTGAGCCCAGCACGCGCTGCATGGCTTCCGGCTCGCGTGCCGCGCCGCGCAGGAGATCGAGCGCCATGACGTTGCCCGAGCCTTCCCAGATCGCATTCAGCGGACTCTCGCGATAGAAACGTGCAAGCGGCGCTTCCTCGACATAGCCGTTGCCGCCGAGGCACTCCATAGCCTCATAGACGAAAGCGGGCGTCGCCTTGCAGACCCAGAGCTTCGCCGCCGGCGTCACGATGCGCGCGAATGCAGCCTCGTCCGCGTCGCTCTCCGACTTGTCGAACGCAGCGGCCAGACGCAGCGCGAGCGCAAGCGCCGCTTCCTTCTCCAGCGCCAGATCCGCGAGCACCATGCGCATCAACGGCTGGTCGATCAGCTTGCGCTGAAACACCGTGCGATGACGCGTGTGGTGAACCGCATAACGCAGCGCCCCCTGCATGATGCCGAGCGAACCGGTCACGCAGTCGAGCCGCGTCAACTGCACCATGCCGATGATGGTCTTCACGCCCTCGCCTTCCGGCCCGCAGCGTTGCGCATAAGCGCCCTCGAACTCGACTTCGCTCGATGCGTTCGAGCGGTTGCCGAGCTTTTCCTTCAGCCGCATCAGCCGCAGCGCGTTCGGCATGCCGTCCGGCTTGTGGCGCGGCACGAGGAAACAGGTGAGCCCGCCCTTCGCCTGCGCGAGCACGAGAAAGGCGTCGCACATCGGCGCGGAGAAAAACCATTTATGGCCGACGATGCGATAGGCGTCGCCGTCGGGTGTCGCCTGCGTCGTGTTCTGCCGGACGTCGGTGCCGCCCTGCTTCTCGGTCATGCCCATGCCGAAGGTGACGCCTTTTTTCTCCTCCGGCGGCAGGAAGCGCGGATCGTATTCGCGCGAACGGATGCGCGGCAGCCATTCCTTCATCAATGCTGGCTCCGCCAGCAACGCACCGGTCGCGGCATGGGTCATCGTGACCGGGCAGAGGTGCCCCTGCTCGACCTGGCTCGCGAGATAATGCCGCGACGAACGCGCGACGTGTTCGCCCGGCACGAGCGAACCATCCTCCGCCCAGACCGACGCATGCACGCCGGCCCTGATGCTTTCCGCCATGAAGCGGTGATAGGCCGGATGGAATTCCACGACGTCCGCGCGGCGTCCCTGCCGGTCGTGGGTGCGCAATTTCGGGGTGTATTCGTTGGCGAGCCGCGCCAGTTCCGTCATTTCGGCGGTCCCGAGTAGGCTCCCGAAGTCCCGCAGCGACCCCGCGGACTTTCCGGCGCCGAAGGCCGCAATCGCATCGGTCAGCGCCGCGTCGCTGGAAAACAGATCGACATCGCCCAGCGGCGGCGACTGGTTGAAGACCTCATGCGTGGCAAATGGTGACGTTACGGTCATGGCGCTTTTTTCCGCATTACGCACTTTGTGGACCGTTAATCTAACATGGCATTCGCCGCTTGCGATGCGCGGGCGATAGGTCTATGCGGTGGCCTTTAATGACAACTCGCAGTCCTTCCAGTTTCGCGCTCGCGCAACGCCATCTGCTGGGCATCGAAGGGCTTTCCGCTTCCGATATCACCGGCCTCCTCGATCTTGCCGAGGAATTCGTCGATCTGAACCGTCAGGTCCAGAAAAAGCGCTCCACGCTCGAAGGCCGCACCCAGATCAACCTGTTTTTCGAGGCGTCCACCCGCACACAGAGCTCGTTCGAGCTCGCCGGCAAGCGGCTCGGCGCGGACGTCATGAACATGTCGATCGCCTCGTCCTCGATCCGCAAGGGCGAAACGCTGCTCGACACCGCGCTGACGCTGAACGCCATGCACCCCGACATGATCGTGGTGCGCCACGCCGCCTCCGGCGCGGTGGAATTGCTCTCGCAGAAAGTCGAATGCTCGGTCATCAATGCCGGCGACGGCGCGCATGAGCATCCGACCCAGGCGCTGCTCGACGCGCTTACCATTCGCCGCAACCGAAATCGCATCGAAGGGCTGACCGTCGCGATCTGCGGCGACATTGCGCATTCGCGCGTCGCGCGCTCCAACATCATTCTTCTGAACACCATGGGCGCGCGCGTGCGCGTGGTCGCGCCCTCCACGCTCCTGCCCTCGGGTATCGAACGAATGGGCGTCGAGGTTCACCGCGACATGCGCGACGGGTTGCGCGACGCCGACATCGTGATGATGCTGCGGCTCCAGCGCGAGCGCATGGCGGGATCGCTGATCCCGTCTTCCCGCGAGTACTTCCATTATTGGGGCCTCGATCCGGCGAAGCTGAAATTCGCGAAGCCCGACGCACTCGTCATGCATCCGGGCCCGATGAACCGCGGCGTCGAGATCGAAAGCTCGGTCGCGGACGGCGCGCAGTCGCTCATCCGCGAGCAGGTCGAAATGGGTGTTGCCGTGCGCATGGCGGTGCTTGAGGCGCTTGCAAGGAACCTTCCGAACGCATGATCGCCCGCAACGAAAACCGCCCGCTCCTGCTCGCCAATGCCCGCGTGATCGACCCGTCGCGCGACATGGACCAGCGCGGCGACGTGCTGATTGCGGATGGCGTCATTCGAGAAGCAGGAAAGAACATCCGCACCTCCGGCGCACCGGAAGGCACCGAGATCATCGACGTGAACGGCCAGGTCGTGGCCCCCGGCCTGATCGACATGCGTGCATTCATCGGCGAGCCCGGCGCCGAGCATCGCGAGACACTGGCAACCGCGAGCCACGCCGCGGCCGCAGGCGGCGTCACCACCGTCATCTGCCAGCCCGAAACCGATCCGCCGATCGACGATCCGGCAACCGTCGATTTCGTGCTGCGCCGCGCGCGCGACAACGCCATCGTGCACATCCATCCGATGGCGGCGCTGACCAAGGGCCTCGAAGGCAACGAGATGACCGAGATCGGTCTCTTGAAGGCTGCCGGTGCCGTCGCCTTCACCGAAGGCGCAAAGAGCCTGATGAACGCCAACATCTTCCGCCGCGCGCTGACCTATGCCCGCGATTTCGATGCGCTGATCGTGCATCATACGGAAGAGCACAACCTCACCGGCGCCGGCGTGATGAATTCCGGCGAGTTCGCGTCCCGCCTCGGCCTTTCCGGCGTGCCGAAAGCCGCCGAGACGATCATGCTTGAGCGCGACATCCGCCTCGTGGAGCTCACAGGCGGCCGCTATCACGCGGCCTCGGTCACCTGCACCGACTCCCTCGACGTGCTCAAGCGCGCAAAAGATCGCGGGCTGAAAGTCACGGCATCCGCATCCATCAATCATCTCGCGCTGAACGAAAACGACATCGGCTCCTACCGCACCTTCCTAAAGCTACGGCCGCCGCTCCGTCTCGAGCAGGATCGCGCGGCACTCGCCGCCGCGGTCGCGGAAGGCCTGATCGACGTCATCATGTCGGATCACGATCCGCAGGACGTAGAGGTGAAACGCCTTCCCTTCGCCGAAGCCGCCTTCGGCGCGATCGGTCTGGAAACCATGCTGCCGGTAGGACTGCGCCTCGTGCATGACGGCTCGATCACGCTGCTCGCCATGCTGCGCGCGATGTCGACGCGGCCCGCCGAACTGCTCGAACTTCCCGGCGGTTCGCTTCGCCCCGGTTCGCCGGCCGATGTCGTGGTGTTCGATCCGGATGTGCCGTGGGTGCTGGATCGCGAAACCCTCAAATCCCGCTGCACGAATACCGCGTTCGACGAAGCCCGCCTTACCGGCCGCGCGACGCGCACCATCGTTGCCGGACGCACCGTCTACGAATACGTTTGAAGCGTAGCCTCTGTCGCACAAAGGCAGAGGGATAGAAGGTCGTCGCATGTCCCCCACCGCCGTTCTCCTCGTCGATTTCCTGCTCGGCTATGCGCTGGGCTCGATCCCGTTCGGCCTCCTGCTGACGAAATACGCGGGCCTCGGCGACGTGCGCAGCATCGGTTCGGGCAATATCGGCGCGACCAACGTACTGCGCACCGGCAACAAAGCGCTCGCCGCGGCGACGCTTGCCTGCGACATGCTCAAGGGCACCGTCGCGGTCCTGATCGCATCGCGCTTCGTCAGTCTGGACTGGCCGCTGACGACCGGCACCGGCCCGGTGATCGCGGGCATCGGCGCCGTGATCGGCCACATGTATCCGGTCTGGCTGAAGTTCAAGGGCGGCAAAGGGGTTGCGACCTTCCTCGGCGTGCTGCTCGGCATCGCATGGAAGGCGGCGATCGGCGCGGCGATCGTCTGGCTCATCGTCGCGTTCGCGTCGCGCTATTCATCGCTCGCAGCGCTGGTCGCGACCGCGGCGAGCCCGGTCATTCTTTATTTTCTCGGCTACCCGCCGGTTGCAGCGCTGTTTCTCGCGCTTG
>JAEZFA010000185.1 GCA_023417665.1 Pseudomonadota bacterium
CCCGGCGCCCGGGGGGGGGCACAACGCGCGAGATCGTTAACCCGCCGCCCGTTTGACCCCGCCGCGCGGCGCTCCTACAAGCTCCCGCACGGAAAAACACCCATGTCGCACAACACCTTCGGCCACCTGTTCCGCGTCACCACCTTCGGCGAAAGCCACGGGGTCGCGATCGGCTGCGTGGTCGATGGCTGCCCGCCGCGCATCCCGCTGAAAGCCGAAGACATCCAGCTCGACCTCGACCGGCGCAAGCCCGGGCAGTCGCGCTTCGTGACGCAGCGGCGCGAGCCGGATCAGGTGAAAATTCTCTCCGGCACCTATGTCAACGAAGAAGGCATGGAGCTGACGACCGGCACGCCAATCGCGCTCCTGATCGAAAACGTCGACGCGCGCTCGAAGGATTATTCCGCGATCGCGGACAAGTACCGTCCCGGCCACGCCGACTACACCTACGACATGAAATACGGCATCCGCGATCCGCGCGGGAGCGGCCGCGCGTCAGCGCGCGAAACCGCGTCGCGCGTCGCCGCCGGAGCGGTCGCGCGCAAGATCATTCCGGACGTGAAGATCCGCGCCGCACTCGTGCAGATGGGCGAGATCGAAATCGACCGCGCGAAGTGGGACTGGAACGAAATTCCGAACAACCCCTTCTTCTGCCCCGACGCGGACGCCGCAAAGAAGATGGAAGCCTATCTCGACGGCATCCGCAAAAGCGGCTCGTCCATCGGCGCGGTGATCGAGGTCGTGGCCGAGAACGTGCCCGCGGGCCTCGGCGCGCCGATCTACGGCAAGCTGGATGCCGAGCTTGCGAGCGCGATGATGAGCATCAATGCGGTCAAGGGCGTGGAAATCGGCGCGGGCTTTGCCACCGCGCGCTTCACCGGCGAACAGAACGCCGACGAAATGCGCGCGGGCAACAACGGGCCGATTTTCTCGTCGAACCATGCCGGCGGCGTGCTCGGCGGCATTTCCACCGGCGCGCCGGTCGTCGCCCGCTTCGCGGTGAAGCCGACCTCCTCGATCCTGGCGTCGCGCGACACGGTCGACCGTTACGGCGCGGAAACCGAAGTCTCGACCAAGGGCCGCCACGATCCCTGCGTCGGCATCCGCGCGGTGCCGATCGGCGAGGCCATGATGGCGATCGTGATCGCGGATCAATTCCTGCGCCATCGCGGACAGGTCGGCACGACCTCCGACTGGCCCTTTCCGAAGAAGAAGTAAGCCATGAACGCCGCCGAACAGAGCCGCGTCGAACAAGCCATCGCCGCCTTCGCGAAAGGCGAGATCGTGGTCGTCACCGACGACGACGACCGCGAGAACGAGGGCGACCTGTTCGTCGCCGCCTCGCTCTGCACGCCGGAGAAGATGGCCTTCATCGTGCGGCATACGTCGGGCATCGTCTGCGCGCCGCTGACGCAAGGAGAAGCGCAGCGGCTCAATCTCGCGCCGATGGTCGCCAATAACGATGCGCCGCATACCACGGCGTTCACGGTTTCGGTCGATGCGCGGCACGGCACCACCACCGGCATCTCGGCGGAAGAACGCACGACCACGGTGCGGGCGCTCGCCAACGGCAACATGGGCGCTTCCGACTTCGTGCGGCCCGGCCACATCTTTCCGCTGGTGGCGCGCGAAGGCGGCGTGCTCATGCGCACCGGCCATACCGAGGCTTGCGTCGATCTGTGCAAGCTCGCGGGACTGCCGCCGGTCGGGGTGATATCCGAACTCGTCAACGACGACGGCACGGTGATGCGAGGGAGCCAGGTCACGGGCTTTGCCGAAAAGCACAAGCTCGTGCATGTGTCGGTCGCCGACCTCATCGCCTATCGCCAGCGGCGCGAGAAGCTGGTGACGCGGGTTTCCGAATTTCCGGTGCAGAGCGAAATCGGCACCCTCACCGGCTACGCCTTCACCACGCCGTTCGACGAAACGCATCACATTGCCTTCGTGCACGGCAAGATTGGCGACGGCCGGAACATGCTGGCGCGGCTGCATCGCGCCGACGTCATCGGCGACGTGATCGGCGGCGGCGGCGTGATCCACAAGGCGCTGGCCCGCTTCAAGGCGGAAGGCCGCGGCGTGCTGATCTATCTGCGCGACGGCACCGCCGGCGTGCCGGTGGTCAAGCCCGGCTCGGCTTCCGCTTCGGCCGAGGCGCAGCGCGCGGAACAGTGGCGGGAAATCGGCCTCGGTGCGCAGATCCTGAGCGATCTCGGCATCTCCTCGATCCGGCTCTTGGCCTCGCGCACGCGGACCTATGTCGGCCTGTCCGGCTTCGACATCGAGATTGTCTCGACGGAATCTCTGGACGGCTAGGAAACCCGCCTCGCGCTCCCTCGCCTAAGCGCCCGTTTCATGCCACCTTTTGCATGGCTAATCCTTCCGGCGGAGGATTCTGGCGATGCGTGTTTTCGGCCTTCTCTTCGCGGCATCGTTGCTGGCGCTTTTCGCGCCGCCTTCGCGCGCGGGCGCGCCGATGCAGGTCGATGTCGAACTCGTGCTCGCGGTCGATATTTCCTACTCGATGGATTTCGACGAACTCGCGCTCCAGCGCGAAGGCTACATCACCGCGCTGACCTCGAAGGACTTCATCGACGCGGTGCGCAACGGCCCGCACGGCAAGATCGCGATCACCTATATCGAATGGGCAGGCTCGCACGAGCAGACCATCGTGGTGCCCTGGACGCTGATCGACGGCAAGGCCTCCGCCGAAGCCTTCGCCGCGAAGCTGCAGGCCGCACCGATCCGGCGCACCTATCGCACCTCGATTTCGAGCGGGCTGCTGTTTTCCGCGGCACAGTTCGGCACCGCCGACTTCAAGGGGCTGCGCCGCGTGATCGACGTATCCGGCGACGGTACCAACAACCAGGGCCCGCTGATCGAAACGACGCGCGACGAGATCGTCGCCAAGGGCATCGTCATCAACGGCCTGCCGCTGCAACTCAAAGCACCGGCAGGCTCGATGCTCGATATCGCGGACCTCCATGTCTATTACGAGGATTGCGTGATCGGCGGCACGGGCTCCTTCGTGGTGCCGGTGCGCGACCGCTCGCAGTTCATCAATGCCGTGCGGCAGAAGCTCATCATGGAAGTTTCGGGCATCACGCCGCCGGCCTATGCGCCTCGGCGGATTCCGGCCGTGTCGCCGCCGCGCATCTCCTGCACCATCGGCGAGCAGATGTGGATGCAACGCTGGGGGAATTGAGAACCCTCACAAGAACACCCGACATGGATTCAAATATGCGCAAGTCGGATAAATC
>JAEZFA010000250.1 GCA_023417665.1 Pseudomonadota bacterium
GTCGCGTCCGGCACCTCGGCCATCATGCGCTTGCGCGAGCGCGACTGGCGGATCTGGCGCAGCTTGGCCTTGATCGTCGGGTCGCCTTCCTGCTGCTTGAATTCCTCGCGTACTTCGCGGACCGACATGCGCTGGCGCTCGTACCAGCTATGCCGCTGCCACAGATAATCGGCGGCCGCGACCAGCGCCATGATCGCGGTGACCGCCGCCATGATCTTGAGCGCGAGCGAGAACGCCACATTGATCGAAAGCGCAAGCTCGCCGTTGATCAGCAGACCCATGCGCTCGACTTCCGAAGAACCGATCACATAGATCACGCTGCCGACGATCGCGAGCTTCAGAAGACCTTTGACGAACTGCACGAGCGCGTGTTTCGAGAAGATGCGCTTGGCGCCCGCGATCAGGGAGATGCGGTTGAGCTTCGGCGCGAGCGGCTCCGTCGTCCACAACAGCCGGTGCTGCACGGCGTTACCGGCAATCGCCGCCACCACGAGGATCGCCATCAACGGACCAACCGCGAGCAGCACCTGGCTGAAGAGCCGCAGGATCGCGCGCATGACGAGACTCGAATCCGTCGCGACATGCAGATTGCCGAGCACATCCCGGAACGCGATCGCGAGCTTGTTCGCGGATATGCTGCCGAACATGAAGAAGCCGATGGTCGCGCCAAGCAGCAAAAACCAGGTATTCACCTCCTGGCTTTTCGCAACGTCGCCGCGATTGATCGCGTCTTCTATTCGTTTTGCGGTTGGGTCTTCTGACTTTTCTGTGTCTTGCCCTTCGCTTTCGGCCATCGCGATCCCCTAGCGCGTGAAGCCGAGCAGCACGGTTTCCAGATGCCCGAGAAACCCGAGCATCACCGCGCCGATGAAGGCAAACAACATGGCGAAGCCGATCATCATCGAGAGCGGCAGGCCGAGGAAGAACACCTGCAACTGCGGCATCAGGCGGGCGAGGATGCCGAGGCCGAGGTTGAACAGAAGACCGAACACCAGAAACGGCGCGGCAAGCTGCACGCCGATCTTGAAGGCACTGGAGATGATCGTCAGCATGAGCTGCGTGACGTCGCCGCTCGGCAGGAACTCGCCCGGCCTGAACAGCGAATAACTCTGGTCGAGCGCACCGATCGCAAGATGGTGCAGATCGGTTGCGAAGATCAGCGCGACGCCCAGCATGGCAAGCAGGTTGCCGATCATCATGCCCTGCTGGCCCTGCGTCGGATCGACCGCCATGGCGAAGCCGAGGCCCATCTGGTTCGCGATGGTGGCGCCCGCCACTTCGAGCGCGGAAAGCGTCAGCCGCGCGGTCATGCCGAGCACCGCGCCGACGATCACTTCCTGTATCAGCAGCGCCACGATCGGGCCGAAGGTCGTCATCGGCACGGTGGGATAGTTGCCGCGATAGATCGGCAGCATCACGAGCGTCAGCATCAGCGCGATCACGAGACGGATTCGCGTGGGAATGCCGCGCTCGCCGATGCCCGGCATCAGCATGGTCATGGTGCCGAGCCGCGCGAACATCAGCATGAACGTCACTGCGAGCGCCGGCAGGAAGGAGATGTTGACGGTCACGGCGCGTGCCCTTCCCGCTGCCTAGCCGGTAATGATGCGGCTCGCGATGCGGCCCATATAGCCTTGCAGCAGATCGCCCATGAACGGCAGCGCCACGATCAGCGCGACGAAGATTGCGATGATCTTCGGCACGAACACGAGCGTCATTTCCTGAATCTGCGTCAGCGCCTGAATGAGCGAAATCGCGACACCGACCACGAGCGCGACCGTCATCAGCGGGCCCGCGACCCACAACAGCGTCCAGATGCCGTCGCGTGCGACGTCCAGTACTTCCGCGCCATTCATCAGATCGGCATCCTCATGATTTCTTCATAGGCCTGGATCACGCGGTCGCGCACCGAAACCAGGGTCTCGACCGCGACTTCGGTTTCCGCGACCGCCGTGACGACATCGACAAGGTCGCCCTTGCCGTTGGCGGCGGCGAGCGCCTTGGCGTCCATCTGCTGGCCTTTGGTGGTGATGTCGCCAAGCACGTTCTGCAACATCTGGCCGAAGCCGGTTTCACCATTGGTCTTGGGCGGCGTGACGCCGTTGGCCGCGCGCTGGATCGCGGTATAGGCGTTGGCGGCAATGTTCGGCGTGCTCATGCGTCAGCCCCTTGCTCAGGTCTTCAGGATTTCGATGGTGCGCGCGATCATGCGGCGCGTGGCCGAGATCACGTTAAGATTGGCTTCGTAGGAACGCTGCGCCTCGCGCATGTCCACGGTTTCGATCAGCGTATTGACGTTCGGGTATTTGACGTTGCCCGCGGCATCGGCGGCCGGATGGCTCGGCTCGTTGCGCACCGTGAAGTCGGACTGGTCGGTGCGCACGTTGCCCATCTTGACCACGGTCGCCTGCAATTCGCGGTCGAAGCTCGTCGAGAAGGTCGGCACGCGGCGCCGGTAGGGGTCGGCATTGGGCGTCTGCGACGTCGAATTGGCGTTCGCGATATTCTCGGCGATGACCCGCATGCGTCCCGACTGCGCCCGCAGCCCGGTCGCGGCGATGAAGATTGAGCGCATGAAATCCATGATGTTCCCTCACCTCTTGCCGATGGCGGCCTTGATCAGGCCGAGCGAACGCGAATAGAGCGACGTCGCGGTCTGGTGATCGATCTGGTTCTGCGCGATCCGCATCATCTCTTCCTCGATCGAAACCGAGTTGCCGCGCGGCGTGACCTCGAAAGGCTGGCTGCGATCCGCTTCGAAGCCGGGATTGGACTGCGAAACACCGGCGAGGTGTCCGCTGTTGGTCGAGATCATCTGCACGGAGGTCGCGGCCTGGAGCTGGCGCGTGAAGTCCACCGCTTTCAGGTCCCGGCCGCGATAGCCCGGCGTCTCTGCATTCGCGACGTTCTCCGCAAGCAGCCGCTGGCGCGTCTCGAGCCAGCGCATGCGGCTTTTCAACATCGAAAACAGGGGAAGTTCAGTGACCGCCATGGCAAGGAATCCGGCAGGCCCGGGTTGGGCCGATAGGCAAGTGTTGCCGGGCTTATGGTTAACGGCCGG
>JAEZFA010000324.1 GCA_023417665.1 Pseudomonadota bacterium
CGCTTACGCTCGCCTCCCTCCCCCGCTTGCGGGGGAGGGATAAAGGGTGGGGGCGCGACGCAATGTTACGCCAGCAATTAAACTTCCTTCGTCATCTCGCGCAGCTTGAACTTCTGAATCTTTCCAGTCGAAGTCTTCGGCAGTTCGACGAACACGATATGCCGCGGCACCTTAAAGCCCGCGAGGTTGGCCTTGCAGTGCGCGATCAGTTCGTCCTTGCTTGCGTTCTTGCCGGGCTTCAGCTCGATGAAGGCGCAAGGGGTTTCACCCCATTTGTCGTCGACTTTCGCGACCACGGCCGCCGCCTGCACCGCGGGGTGCTTGTAGAGCGCGTCTTCGACCTCGATCGAGGAAATATTCTCGCCACCGGAGATGATGATGTCCTTCGAGCGGTCCTTGAGCTGGATATAGCCGTCCGCATGCATCACGCCGAGATCGCCGGAGTGAAACCATCCGCCGGCAAAAGCGGCTTGCGTGGCCTTCGGGTTCTTAAGGTACCCCTTCATCACCACGTTGCCGCGGAACATGACCTCGCCCATGGTCTCGCTGTCGCGCGGCACCGGCTGCATGGTTTCCGGGTCCATGACCTCGAGCCCGTCGAGCGGCGCGATCGGCACACCCTGCCGTGCCTTCTTCGCGGCCTGCGCGGCCGGATCGAGCGCATCCCATTCCTGATGCCAGTCGTTTACCGCAGCCGGTCCGTAGGTTTCGGTAAGTCCGTAGAGATGCGTGACGTTGAACCCGGCACCCTTCATGCCAGCGAGCACCGCTTCGGGAGGTGGCGCGGCGGCCGTGAAAAATTCAACCACATGCGGCAGCGGCTTCTTCTCTTCCTCCGGCGCGTTCAGCAGTGTCGCCATAACGATCGGCGCGCCGCACAGATGCGTCACTTTATGTTCCGCGATCAGGTCGAACATCTGCTTCGCGCGCACCTGCCGCAAGCATACATGCGTGCCGGCGCAGACCGAGATCGACCACGGGAAGCACCAGCCGTTGCAATGGAACATCGGCAACGTCCAGAGATAGACCGCATGCTTCTTCATGCTGCCGGTGAGCACATTGCCGGTCGCAAGCAACGCCGCGCCACGATGATGATAGACGACGCCTTTCGGATCGCCGGTGGTGCCGGAGGTATAGTTCAGCGAGATCGCATCCCACTCATCGCCGGGTGCCTGCCGTGCGTAATTCTCGTCGCCTTCGGCAACCAGCGCTTCATACTCAAGGGTACCGAGCTTTTCGCCCTCGCCCTTGTATTCGGGATCGTCGTAATCGACGACCAGCGGCTTGGCCTTGCAAAGCGCCAGCGCTTCCTTCGCAACCTTGGAGAATTCCCTGTCGACGATGAAAATCTTCGCCTCGCCGTGATCGAGCGAGAAGGCGATGATCGCCGCGTCCAGCCGCGTGTTCAGCGTGTTCAGCACGCCGCCGGTCATCGGCACGCCGTAGTGGCACTCCAGCATTGCCGGCGTATTGGCGAGCAGCACCGCAACCGTATCGCCGCGCGCAATCCCCCGCTTTGCCAGCGCAGAACCAAGCTTCTTCGAGCGCGCATGGAAATCGCGATAGGTCCGGCGCAAGGGGCCGTGGACGATCGCGACATGGTCCGGAAACACTGCGGCGGCGCGCTCGAGAAAGGCGATCGGCGTCAGCGGCTGGTAATTCGCAGGATTCTTGTCGAGATCGGTATCGTAAGCGGTCTTTGTCATCAGGGTACCCCGTTCCGTCGCGACCCTAGCGAACCGGACGGGTTTCGATCAATCTGGCGCCTGACAAGCGTCGCGGAGGCGATGGATGCGGCTAATTGCGGGAGTGCTGGCAGCGCTCGGCTGGTTTGCGCTGGTGCTGCAGTTCCGGCTCGTGCTGGGCGTCAATGCCGAAGCCGGGCTCGGGATCGGCGAAACGCTGGTCCGCTTCTTTTCTTATTTCACGATCCTGACCAACATCCTCGCGGCCAGCGTACTGACTGCCACCATGCTCGGCCATACCCGATCCTTCCTTACCCGACCGAAGGTGCAGGCGGCGGTCGCGGCCTACATCACCATCGTGGGTGCAGTTTATTTTCTGATCCTGCGACACCTGTGGCAGCCGCAGGGCCCGCAATGGCTTGCCGATACCCTGCTGCATTACGTGATGCCGGTGCTCTATGTGCTGTTCTGGGTCGTTTTCGCGCAGAAGCGCGGCATCGGCTGGCGCGACAGCGTGAACTGGCTGATTTTTCCGCTGCTCTATCTCTGTGCCGTACTGGCGCGCGGCGTCCCCTCGAAATTCTACCCCTACCCCTTCATCGACGCGAACACGCTCACTTATCCCGAAATCGCCCGAAATGCCGGCGGCATGCTGGTCGCCTTTCTCGTTGTCGGCCTGCTTGTGGTCGCGCTTTCGCGCTGGCTTGCGCGCGGCTGAGCACAAGAAAAAGGCCCGCCGTTATGGCGGGCCTAGATTTCGTCGGCGGCGATTTTAGGTGCGGTCGCCCGCATACTTGAACGCGGGCATCGCCTTCAACTGCTCCTTGGTCATGTTGACCATGGCATGATCCGGCTTCTCGCCTTCTTCGGCATTCGCCTTGTCGCCCTTGCGCGGGGTATCGCTGAAGCGAACCTGCTCCCATGGCAGCGCGACCGAATGTTCGCCCATGCCGAGCCAGCCACCCACGCCGACGACCACGAGTTCGATGCGGCCATCCTTGCCGAGAATGACGTCGTTGATGTCGCCGATATTCTCGTCGGCGCTGTTGTAGACGTCGAGGCCGATCAACTGCGAGCCGCGCCACTGATTGGTGCTCTGCGTCGTCGCAGCCGTGGTGCTCGGCGTTGCCGGCGGCGTCTGCGCATTTGGCGCGGGCGCCGGTGTCGTCTGCGTCTGGCTCGGAGTCGTCTTGTTGGCGGGCGGGGTCTGCGCGACAGCACCCGCCGTCAGCAGTGCAATCGCGGCCGCAGTGGTCGCAAATGGCGCAATGATTTTCATGTTTCGCTCCTGTTTCATTTCGAATTCATGGCCTTCCCTCCGGGCTAACCATGCGCATCCGACTTGGTTCGGCGAAAAACGAAATCTCTGAAATAATTTTTGAAGTTCCACGCTCGAGCGCGGACATCAGGATAAAAACAGCGCCGTGATGCCGGAACGCATGAGCTCAAGCGACACCAGAAACATCAATATGTACGCTATCCGATAGAACAGCGCTTCCGGCACGCGGCGCGCGATCCAGATGCCTGCGAGATTGGCGGCAATCGCAAGCGGCGCCAGCATAAGCGCGATCAGGAGCGTTTGCTGCGTGAACTCCCCGAGCAGGAAGAACGGCACGACCTTGATCGCGTTCACTGCGGCGAAATAGATCGTCACGGTGCCGATAAAGACCATTTTTGGTAGCCGCTGCGGCAAAAGATGCACGTTCATCGGCGGCGCGCCGGCATGCGCCAACGTACTCGTGAAGCCGGACAGAATTCCCCAGAAGATGCCACTCACGGCACCCGGCTTCAGCGCATCGGCGGCGCGGCGCACGAGACCGAGCCACTGGTTCAGCACAAAGACGAAAGTGATGACCCCGATCAGAAGCTTGACCAGCGCATCCGGCACATAGGCGGCAAGCGCCCATGCGAGCCCGATGCCGATCACCGCACCGATCAGGAGCACCTTCAGATTCCACAGGTCCCACTCCCGGCGAAACGCCCAGACCGAAATGACGTCCTGCATCAGAAGGATAGGCAGCATGATCGCGGCAGCCTGCAGCGGCGGAACCACGAGCGCGAGGAACGGCGTTGCCGCCATGCCAATGCCGGAAAAACCGCCTTTCGCAAGGCCCGTGCAGGTCACGGCGATGGCGGCAACAAGCCAGAATGCGGGATCGGCGGGAAGCATGCGGCGCGGGTTATAGAGAAGCTTTTTACGATGAGCTACGGGCC
>JAEZFA010000002.1 GCA_023417665.1 Pseudomonadota bacterium
GTCTTTGGCAGATCCGACAGCGGGCGGCGGATCGGCGTAAAGGGTTCTTCGGCCAGCCCGAAGCTGTAGCCGTCGAAGCCGCGGCGAACCTTCGACGCGCGAATCTCCACTTCGCCTTCGAGGTCGAGCGAAGCGGCGGGCGGACCGAACAGATAGCGGCCGTCGACCGCAATCTGCGCAGGCTGGCTGGCGCTGATGTCCGGGCGTTCCGCTTTCAGGTCGAATTCGATGCGGTCCGGCACATAGTCTTCAACCAGGAAGGCGATCTCTCCGACCGGCGCTGCTTTCACGTCGGCATACGCACGCAAACGCCATGTTCCGGTGGTCGCTCCGGCGAGCAGCGGCATCGAAAAGCTCCGGCCGCCCGCTTCGTCGCTGTTGATGACGATGCGACGATCCTCTGCGCCGTCGGGACGCGAAAGGATGAAGGTCAAAGGCAGGCTGACGGCCTTCGCCTTGGCATCGCGCAGAAGCGCGGTGACATGCACCGTTTCACCGGAGCGATAGACGCCGCGCTCGGTGAAAACATAAGCGTCCAGCGGCCCGGGCGTGACGCGCCCGGCCACGCCGCGATCTGCAAGATCGAACGGGCTTTCGGTCAGCGACAGGAACGCATAGTCCGCGCCCTTGCGCTCGGCGATCAGCACGGCTGGCGCAAGGCCGCCGGTGCCGCGCACGAGGCCCGCGTCGAACTTCGCAAATCCCTGCGCGTTGGTTTTAACGACGCCAAGCACTTCGTTGTTCTTGGCCAGCAACTTCAGTTCGGCATCCGCGACCGCGTTTGCGGTACCCAGATCACGCACGAAAACATGCAGCCCGTCGTCGGCCGTGATTGCGGTGAGGCCGAGATCGGAAACCACGAACCACTGGGTTGCGAGATTGGAGTATTCCGGACGCCCGGTGCTGTCGGCCGGCGCCGCCGTCATCACATAGACACCCGCCCGCAAATCCTTGATCGCTTCGTCGATCGGGAAAGCGGTCGTGATCTCCTTATTGAGATCATAGGCGACCTCAAGCTCGCCCTTGAAAGCGACCGCGCCCTGATTCTCGGCAAGACGCTCGACCTCATAGCGAGAGAGCGCCTGGCGGAACTGGCCATCGAGCGCGGAAGGAATTAGCGAACGCTCGCCGATGCGCACGACCTGAATGTTCAGCCGCCGCGTGTTGACCGAGATGACGGGGATGCCCTTCTGGCCGGTGCGCGGCAGCACATAAGCACGGCCGGTGAATCGTGCCTCGGCCTTGCGGTCGCGGACATAGATCTGAAGCTCGGAAGCGTTGTTCAGCACTTCGCCGTTCTTCGAAGGGATGCCGCGGCGCGCGGTGACGGCATAAGTCTCGCCGTGCTTCAGACCCTCGATGCAGATCTGGCGCTCGTTGCTGGTGACGGAAGGCTTCTCGATGCCCTGCACCGAAATGAAGGGAGCGAAATCGACCTTCGCAGCGAGCGGATCGGAGAACTGAATGCAGGCGCGCGGTGCTGCGATGTCGGCATCGACCGAATAGTCGAGCACACGGAAGCCGTGGGTTTCGCGGATATTCTCGTAAAAGGTTTTGAGCTCCGGCGAATCCCGGCGCTCCAGCGCAAGCTTCAGCGTATCGAGAGCGGGACGCCACAATTCGCGGCCGGCATAAATGCGGCCGATGATCTCCAGTGCTTCTGCTTCCTGCGCGCGGTTCGCCGTACGGCGATAGGCGAGATAGGCGGCGGCTGCCGAGCGATCCCGGATGATATTACGCTCGGCGGCATTGGCCGGATTGATCTCGCCCAGCGCCTGCGCATAGCGGAGCCACAGCGTGGCATCCTTCTGGGTGTGAACGGCGATTTCGCCGATCCGCTGCGCGTGGACGCGATAATCCTTGGCCGAGAGCGCGGCGTCCGCTTCCTTTTTTAGTTCTGCAGGAGAGCGCGGGCGGCTCGCGAGTTCGCGCTGGAGCTGGGCTTCAAGCCGCAGCGAGCCGGCATTCAGATCGCCGCGCGCATAGGGCTTTTCCTGTGCACCCGCAGCAAAAGGCGTCAGCAGCAGCACGAAGGCAGCAAGAGCCAGTATCGATTTCCGCATTTTTTCCTCCCGGCACAACATTCCCCCGGAGGGAGCCGGCACGCGGGACGTTGCGCACGGGGCAAATCTCCGGATTCCGCAGGCTAGAGGTTTAAACGCCATGGCGCCGGGGCGCAGCACCGACAGGGACAATTATTCGTTATCTGCCGCGAGATGTTGTTACTCAGCAATCATCCGGAATGGCGCTATAGTCGGTCCTGCATTTGGAGCTGGGAGAGGAGAGAAAATGACCCGCTATCTTGCAATCGCAGCCATTGCCGTCGCCGGCTTTGCTGCGTCGTCCTTCGTGACGCCGAACGCCGCCCACGCGGCCTATTGCGAAGCCCGCAGCCCCTACGCATCCGGCTGGGGTTCGGGCAGCCTGCGTTATGCGCGGCGCCGTGCGCTCCATGAGTGTGCGGTCCGCACGCCCCGCGGCTACACCTGCTACATCACGCGTTGTCGCTACTAAATCGCAAAGGGCTCGCCTTTACCGAGGCGAGCCCTTTGCCAATTTTTTAATTTCGCTTATTTTTTAAGCATCAAATGGCGAATTGTATGCAATTCGTCTTCGGCGGTAATCGACTGACATGCCTCGTCGCTTACCGCTAACTCACTGAAATAATTACCCTTCCCGGCTTCACCGGCCGGCTGATCTGATCTGGCACGTCCTTCGCAAGACAACCCTTCGAATGCGGATTCGGAGGGTATGATGAAACGACGTGAATTCCTGAAAACGGCCGGCGCACTTGCGGCCTCGACTGCACTGACCGCACCTGCGGTGTTCTCGCCGGCCAAGGCGCAATCCCGCGCCGAGACCCTGCTCATCGTCTCGGAAGGCGGCCCCAACAACATCGACATTCACGGCGTGGGTACCAACGTACCGGGCTACGAAGTGGCCTGGAATTGCTACAGCCGCCTGATCAGCCACGAGATGAAGACGCTGCCGAACGGCGTCGAGTATTACGACAAGGACAAGTTCAAGCCCGAACTCGCCGAAGACATGAAGATCGGCGACATGTCGGCGACCTTCAAGCTGCGCAAGGACGCGAAATTCCACGACGGCACGCCGATCACGGCCAAGGACGTGAAATGGTCGCTCGACCGCGCGGTAACCGTCGGCGGCTTTCCCACGTTCCAGATGCGCGCGGGCTCGCTGGAGAAGCCGGAGCAATTCGTGGTCGTCGACGACCACACGGTCCGGGTCGACTTCATCCGCAAGGACCGCCTCACCATCCCCGATCTCGCGGTGGTGGTGCCCGTCGTCATGCATTCCGAACTCGTGAAGAAGCACGCGACCGAAAAGGACCCGTGGGGTCTCGAATACACCAAGCAGAAAATCGCAGGCGGCGGCCCCTACAACGTGGCGAAGTGGACGCCGGGCACCGAGGTCATCTTCGAGCGCAACGAAGACTACAAGCTCGGCGCGCTGCCGAAGACCAAGCGCATCGTCTGGCGCATCGTGCCGTCCGCAGGCAACCGCCGCGCATTGCTCGAGCGCGGCGACGCGGACATCTCCTACGAATTGCCGAACAAGGATTTCGTCGAACTCAAGGACGCCGGCAAGCTCAACATCGTGTCGACGCCGTTCTCGAACGGCATCCAGTATCTCGGCATGAACGTGAAGAATCCGCCGTTCAACAATCTGAAAGTACGGCAGGCCGTCGCCTATGCGGTGCCCTATCAGAAGATCATGGACGCCGTGCTCTACGGGCTCGGCGGCAAGACCTTTGGCGCACCCGCCGACAAAAAGACCGAAGTCGCATGGCCGCAAGCGACCAAGTACGACACCGACATCGCGAAAGCGAAGAAGCTGATGGTGGAAGCCGGCTACGAGAACGGCTTCGAGACGACGCTTTCCTTCGATCTCAACTTCGCCGGCGTCAACGAACCGATGTGCGTACTGATCCAGGAGAGCCTCGCGCAGATCGGCATCAAGGCGACGATCAACAAGGTGCCCGGCGCGAACTGGCGTACCGAACTGAACAAGAAGGTGATGCCGCTCTATGTGAACGTATTCTCGGGCTGGCTCGACTACCCGGAATACTTCTTCTTCTGGTGCTACCACGGTGCAAATTCGATCTTCAACACCATGAGCTACCAGTCGAAGGAAATGGATGCCTTCATCGACGGCGCGCGCAATGCCGCGGCGATCAACGACAAGGAAACCTACGAGAAAGACGTGAAAGGCTTCGTCGATCTCGCCTTTGCCGACATCCCGCGCATTCCGCTCTTTCAACCCTACTCGAACGTGGCGATGCAGAAGAACGTGTCGGGCTACCAGTATTGGTTCCACCGGCGGCTCGACTATCGCACCCTCGCCAAGGGCTGACGCGAACCTGCGGGCGGCCATTACGCCGCCCGCGTC
>JAEZFA010000028.1 GCA_023417665.1 Pseudomonadota bacterium
AAGTGTCCCAGTGGCGCGGCGTGTAGCAGCCGCGGCCGCTCTCCGGCCGGTCCTTGAAGTTGCGGTTTTTCTCGACGAAGTCGGGCCCGAAGAATCCCTTGAACTGGTCGCGCCCGGAAAAATAGGTGATGCCGCCGAGATCGAAAATCTGCAGCGGCGAAATCGGCTTGATGTCGGGCACCCGGAATACATGACGGTCCGCCAGCAGATGACCGGGAATGAACAGCAGCGAAAGCAGGCCCGCAATGATCATGCGCTTGATGAAACCCATCGCGCGCCAGCGCGGGCTCACGGCGGAAATCGCAAGATCAATCAAAGGCGGCATGCCGAAGACAGCATTGGCGCGGAAGAAGCCGCCGAGTAGGATGAATAGCCACATCAGCGAGGCTGCAAGGCGCGTGTGCCGGAAATAACCGCGCAACAACAGCGTGGCGATCGCGGCGGCGAGCAGCATCGAGATCGCCATGGCGATGTCTTTGACGAGCTGGCCGTTGTAGTTGATCGCCATCGGAAAGAAGGCGGCGGCGAACACAAAATAGGGGAGCGTCCGGCTTTCCTCGTCGCGATAGCTGAGCGCGATCAGGACAAAGGCGCTCCAATAGCCCGCGAGGAAGATCGCGAGCATCGGCTGCGGTCCCGACCAGAACCACTGCAGCGGAATCCAGAGGAAGGCGAGCAGCGGCGGCTGCCAGTTGTTCCATTCTCCGGTCCGGATCATCGCCACATAGGCCCAGGCATCGTGATGGTAGAGGCCGGGATAGAGCGCATAGAAATTGACGAGCGCCGCGAGCAGGGCGGCGGCAAACAAACGCCGCTTCATTGGAAGCGGCGGGAGCGTGGAAGCATTCATGCGATCTCGGCTATTCGCGGACCGGGCGTCGGGACACCCTGCTTGCCAGCCTCTTGTGGCAAAGAAAAGCCCGCCTTGAAGGGAGCATCGCGCGCCGCTATAGACCCGCCAACTTCAAATCCCGAACAAGCAGGAAAAGAACCATGGCGGTCGAACGCACCTTTTCGATCATCAAGCCCGACGCGACCAAGCGTAATCTGACGGGCGCGATCAACCAGAAGATCGAGGGCGCCGGCCTTCGCATCATCGGCCAGAAGCGCCTCCGGATGTCCAAGGAGCAGGCCGAGGGCTTCTACGGCGTGCACAAGGAACGCCCGTTCTTCGGCAGCCTGGTCACCTTCATGACCTCCGGCCCGGTGGTGGTGCAGGTGCTGCAGGGCGATAACGCGGTCGCCAAGTATCGCGAGGTCATGGGCGCGACCGATCCGGCCAAGGCCGATGCCGGAACCATCCGCAAGGAGTTTGCGGAATCGATCGAGGCCAACTCGGTGCACGGTTCCGACAGCGCGGATAACGCGAAGATCGAGATCGATTTCTTCTTCAAGCCGGAAGAAATCGTCGAATAGAAAGCTTCGATCGCGGCTTGCCTGAAGCCGCTTTCGGTTGAATTTTGCGCTGCAATCGTCCGGTTTTGCTTGGCAGAGCCGGGCGATTTCTTTATTCCCGTTACGGAAGTTATACGCCCGTAATAATACCGGGTAGCGGGTTCCGGTCTTGCGGCCTCCCGCAAAAAACAAACGGGAGCCAAGCGCGTGGATTTTATCTTCAACGACATGACGCAGGCGGCATTCTGGATCGCCGCGCTGAAGATCATCGGCATCAATATCATTCTGTCCGGCGACAACGCGGTGGTGATCGCGCTCGCCTGCCGCATGCTGCCGCCGCGCGAGCGCTTCTGGGGCATGATCCTCGGCGCCGGCGTCGCGGTATTGCTTCGCATCGTCTTCACGCTCGTGGTGGCCGAAGCCATGGGCTACCAGTTCCTGAAGCTCATCGGCGGCGTGTTGCTCCTGTGGGTCGCGATCAAGCTGCTCGTTCCCGAAGACGAGGGCGATGAGAAGATCGAGGCAGCCAGCAATCTCTGGAAGGCGGTGCGCATCGTCGCCATTGCCGACATCGTCATGAGCCTCGACAACGTGATCGCGATCGCCGCTGCTGCCGAGACGGCGGCGACGGCGCTGGATCCCGTTCATGCATCCACCATCAAGGCCGTGCTGATCGGGTTTGGTCTTGCGACTTCCGTGCCGATGATCGTTGCCGGCAGCGCCTTGCTGATGGCCTTGCTCGACCGCTTTCCCATTCTGGTGTGGGCGGGCGCGGCGCTGCTCGGCTGGGTCGCGGGCGACATCATGGTGAAGGACGCGGCGCTGTTGCGCTGGTTCGATCCGGCGGCGCTGGAGCATCTGCATGTGCCCGCCGCTGCGGCAGGCGCGGTCTTCGTGATCCTGATCGGAGCGCTGGTTCGCCGCTCGCGGCAGATCGCGGCGATGGAGGAGCCCTTCATCACCCGCGCGGGCCATATCGGCGAGCCGCCGCACAAGAAAAACTAGCGGCTCATCGCGCAATGGCCGGGCTCGTCCCGGCCATTTTTTTCCGTCAGATTTTCGCTTTGCCTTCCGCGACCAGCCGCAGCGCCTGCGGATAAATCCGGTGCTCCTCAAGGAGCACGCGCGCGGCAAGCGTGTCTTCGGTGTCGCCGGGCAGCACCGGCACTTTTGCTTGCAGGATCGCAGGACCGTCGTCGAGTTCGGGCGTCACGAAATGCACCGTGCAGCCGGCGAACTTCTCGCCGGCCGCGATCGCGCGTTTGTGCGTATGCAGGCCCTTGTAGGCGGGCAGCAGCGAAGGATGAATGTTGATCATGCGTCCGCGCCACTTCTGCGCGAAAGCGGTAGAGAGAAGACGCATGAAACCCGCGAGCGCGACGATCTCGGCCTGCGCCGCGGCAAGCGTCTCGTCCATCGCCTGATCGAAGGCTTCGCGCGAGGCGTAACCTTTATGCTCGATCACCGCGGTTGGAATGCCGCGCTCTCTTGCGTAGGCGAGCCCGCTCGCATCCGCGACGTTCGAAAGCACCAGCACGATCTCTGCGGGGTAATCCGCTTCGCTTGCCGCTTCGATGAGCGCCCGCATGTTCGAGCCGCGCCCGGAAATCAGGATCGCGACGCGCTTCTTCGTCATGCCAGGTCGAGCTTGTTTTCGAAATGCGTAACCGGCTCGCCCTGATGCGCCACGATCGCGCCGATGCGGATCGGCGTTTCGCCCGCCGCACGTAATGCATTCTCGATTTCCGCCGCTTTCGCCGGATCGACCGCGAGGATCAGCCCGACGCCGCAGTTGAAGGTTCGCAGCATTTCGAGTTCGGCGACGCCGCCTTCCTTCGCGAGCCAGCGGAAGACGGGTAGCACCGGAATCTTCGCAAGGTCGATTTTCGCCGCCGTATTCTCGGGCAGCACGCGCGGAATGTTGTCGACGAAACCGCCACCGGTTATGTGCGCGAGCGCCTTGATGCCGGCGGTGGCGCGGATCGCAGCCAGCACCGGCTTTACATAGATGCGCGTCGGTTCGAGCAGCGCTTCGCCGAGCGAGCGCGTATCGTCGAACGGCGCCTTGGCGGAAAGCTTCACGCCGCTCTTCTCCACGATACGCCGCACGAGCGAAAAGCCGTTGGAGTGAACGCCGGACGAGGGCAGGCCGAGCAGAACGTCTCCGGCCTTTACGTCGGGCCGCGGCAGCAGGGCGTCGCGCTCGACCGCGCCGACCGAGAACCCGGCAAGATCGTAATCGTCGCCGGAATAAAGGCCCGGCATCTCTGCGGTTTCGCCGCCGATCAGGGCGCAGCCGGCTTCCTTGCAGCCCTTGGCGATGCCTTCGACCACTTTCGCCGCGTGCTCCGGAACCAGTTTTCCGGTCGCGAAATAGTCCAGAAAAAACAGCGGCTCCGCGCCCTGCACGACGAGATCGTTCACGCACATGGCGACGAGGTCGATGCCGATGTTTTCGTGGCGGTTCGCGTCGATTGCGAGCTTCACCTTGGTGCCCACGCCGTCGTTGCTGGCAACGAGCAGGGGATCGCGCAGGCCGAGCGCCTTGAGGTCGAATACCCCGCCGAACCCGCCGATTTCGGCGTCCGCTCCGGGCCGCCGGGTGGCGCGTACAAAGGGCTTGATCAGATCGACCAGTCTGTTGCCGGCGTCGATGTCGACGCCTGCCTGCCGATAGCTCATGCCGCCCGTGTTGTCCGCCATGCGTTCCGCTCCGGATTCTCGCGGTGTGAATAGCGCGCGGAACGCGCCTTTTCCTAGCCGAATTGTAGCAAAGCACCCCGAAATCTGCGGGGCGCAGTTGGCGGGCGGGAAATTTGACGCTAGCGATTGCATTCAGGATGGGCGGAGTAATCGCGTGCTGCAGTCTTTGCCGAACTTAATTACGGTCGGCCGTATCATTTTGGTGCCCGTGGTGATCTGGGCAATTACCTCCGGGAACATGCTGCTCGCGTTCTGGTTGTTCGTGGCGGCGGGCATTTCCGACGCGATCGACGGGTTTCTCGCCAAGCGCCTGAATGCGCAGAGCGAATTCGGCGCCTATCTGGATCCGCTGGCCGACAAGGCGCTCCTGATGTCGATCTATGTGACCCTCTCCATCGAGGGCCTGCTGCCGCGCTGGATCGTGATTGCGGTCGTCTCGCGCGATATCATGATCATGGGGGCGGTCGTGCTCTCCTGGATCATGAACAAGCCGGTGAAAATCCACCCCCTGATCGTTTCCAAGCTGAACACGACGGCGCAGATCGGCCTGGCCGCCCTGATGCTGGCCTCGTCCGGCTTCAAGTTCGATCCCGGCCCGGCCAAGGATCTTGCGTTGCTGCTCACCGGGGGCCTTACCGTGATCTCCGCCGCGGCCTATCTTGTGGAATGGATGCGTCACATGACGTCTGATCTGCCCGAGGCGAGCCGATGACCTTTCAGCGGCAGACTTTGTTCTGGACCGGCGCGCTGTTCCTGCTCGTGCTTGCGATGTACGTGCTGCGCGAAGTGCTTCTGCCCTTCGTCGCCGGCATCACGCTCGCCTATTTCCTCAATCCGCTTGCCGATCGTCTGGAACGGCTCGGCGTCAGCCGCATGGTGGCGTCCCTCACCATGATTGCGGTGATGATTCTGGCGTTCGTCGTGCTCGCGCTCCTGTTTCTGCCGATCCTCGGCACGCAGGTCTCGGCGTTTGTGCAGGGGCTCCCGAACACCATCGCGCGCATGCAGACCGTACTGACCGACGAAACGCGCGAATGGCTCACCAAGATCGTGGGCGACCGGCTGCCGGACCTGAACAAGTCGCTGGCCGACATCGTGGCGGAAGGCGCCAAATGGATGGTCGGGTTCCTGGGCTCGATCTGGGCGGGCGGGCAGGCGATCTTTTCCATCGTGACGCTGATCGTCATCGCGCCGGTGATCGCCTTCTATGTGCTGTACGACTGGCACAAGATGGTCGCCAAGGTGGACGGCTGGGTCCCGTTGCGCCACCGCGAAACGGTACGCGAACTCGCCACCGAGATGGATCGCGCCATCGCAGGTTTCGTGCGCGGGCAGGCGGGTGTCTGTCTCATTCTCGGCGCGTTCTATGCGGTTGCGCTGTCGCTCGCGGGCCTGAACTTCGGCGTGCTGATCGGGATGATCTCGGGACTGATCACCTTCATTCCCTATGTCGGATCGCTCACCGGACTTCTGCTCGCCTCGGTGGTTGCGATTGCGCAGTTCTGGCCCGACTGGACATGGATCCTGCTGATCGTCGGAATCTTTTTCCTCGGCCAGTTTCTGGAAGGCTACATCCTGCAACCGAAACTGGTCGGCGAAAGCGCGGGCCTGCATCCGGTCTGGCTGATGTTCGCGCTGTTTGCTTTCGGCTACCTGTTCGGCTTCGTGGGATTGCTGCTCGCGGTGCCGATCGCCGCCGCCATGGGCGTATTGCTGCGCTTTGGCCTCCAGCAATACATGGCGAGCGCGCTTTATACCGGCGATGAACCGGCAAAGAAGCGCACCACAAAGGGAAGCTGAACATGCCTGCGCATGCGGCGCGGCAGCTTCCGCTGGAGCTGCCGCATGTCGTGAGCTTTCGCCGCGACGACTTTCTGGAAGCGCCGGCCAACGAGAACGCGCTCGCGCTCATCGAAGCCTGGCCGGAATGGCCGGTGAACAGCGCGGCGATTGCCGGGCCGCATGGCGCGGGCAAAAGTCATCTCGCTTCGATCTGGGCCGAACGCACCGGCGCGCGGGTGCTGCCGGCGCGGCTGCTGTCGCGTGACGAGGTGCCGGCGTCGCTCGCGACCGGCGCGCTCGTGATCGAAAACCTTGCGCCGGGCGAGTTCGACGAGCCTGCGTTGTTTCATTTGCTGAACCTCGCGCGCGAGGAAGGGGCTTGGCTGCTGTTTACGTCGTTGCGCACGCTCGAAAGCGGCGTTGCCAAACTGCCCGATCTTGCCTCGCGACTGCGCACCATACCGGCGGTGAAGCTCGATGCGCCCGACGATCCACTGATTGCGGCCGTGCTCGTGAAACTTTTCGCGGACCGGCAGATTACGGTCGATCAGGACGTGATTGCCTACCTGCTGCCCCGCATGGAGCGTTCCCTCGGCAGCGCGCGCGATCTGGTCGCCCGGATTGATGCTGCGGCCCTTGCTGCCGGCCGTCCGCCGACCCGCGCCTTTGTCTCGGCGTTATTGCGGGAATAGTGGCTATCGTATTGTTTTCACTTATAAAAATACGGTCATTATATTTTCGTGAATTGCCCTTATGATCTTCTTCGGCGCCAAGGGAGCGCCTGAAATCCGATCATGAACCTCGAAATCAAACCGCAAACCGACCTTCCGTTACCGGAGGCCAGCACTCCCGTTGCGTCACCGGAGGCTGCCGAACTGCGCGCGTTGCCGCAACGCTTCATCAATCGCGAACTGTCATGGCTCGCCTTCAACCGCCGCGTGCTCGAAGAAGCCGAGAACGAGAAGCATCCGCTGCTGGAGCGTCTGCGTTTTCTTTCGATCTCGGCGGCGAACCTCGACGAATTTTTCATGGTGCGCGTGGCGGGGCTCAAGGGACAGGTGCGCGAAGGCGTGACCGCGCCGAGCCCGGACGGGCTGACGTCGGCGGAGCAGCTGATCGAGATCGTTTCCGAAACCGCGAAGCTCGCCTCCGAGCAGCAGGAGCAGCTTCGCCTCCTGCGCAAGCTGCTTGGCGAGAACGGCATCGTGCTGGTGGACGCCGCCGATCTTTCCAAATCCGATCTTGCCGCGATCGAGCAGACCTTCCTGCACGAAATTTTTCCGGTGCTGACGCCGCTCTCGATCGACCCGTCGCATCCGTTCCCGTTCATTCCCAATCTCGGCTTCTCGCTTGCGCTGCAGTTGTCGCGCGTCAGCGACCAGAAGGGCATGAACGCCTTGATCCGCGTCCCGGCGCAGATCGAGCGTTTCGTTCGCCTGCCCGAAGGCGACAACAAGGAAGCACGCTTCATCACGCTCGAAGCGGTGATCGGCCTGTTCACGTCGAAACTGTTCCCCGGCTACGACGTCAAGGGGCAGGGCGCGTTCCGCGTGATCCGCGACAGCGACATCGAGGTCGAGGAAGAGGCCGAAGATCTCGTGCGCGTGTTCGAAACCGCGCTGAAGCGCCGCCGCCGGGGTTCGGTGATCCGTCTCGAAATCGCGGCCTCGACGCCGCCGGAACTGCGCAACTTCGTCGCCAACGCATTGCGCGTGCTCGAATACGAAACCTTCGTTTCCGACGGCATGCTCGCGCTGAACGAACTTTCCCAACTCGTCTCGATCGAGCGGCGCGATCTGAAGTTCAAGCCGTATAATCCGCGCTTCCCGGAGCGCATTCGCGATCAGGGCGGCGACTGCTTCGCCGCCATCCGCCAGAAGGATCTGATCGTCCATCATCCTTACGAGTCGTTCGACGTCGTCGTGCAGTTCCTGCGGCAGGCAGCGCTCGACCCCAACGTGATCGCGATCAAGCAGACGCTCTATCGTACCTCGTCCGACAGTCCGATCGTGAAGGCGCTCGCGGAAGCCGCCGAAGCCGGCAAGTCGGTGACCGCGCTCGTCGAACTCAAGGCCCGCTTCGACGAAGAGGCGAATATCCGCTGGGCGCGCGATCTCGAACGCGCCGGCGTGCAGGTCGTCTTTGGCTTCATCGAACTGAAGACCCACGCCAAGATGTCGATGGTCGTGCGCCGCGAAGGCAAGTCGGTCGCGACCTACTGCCATCTGGGCACCGGCAACTATCATCCGGTCACCGCGCGGATTTACACCGACCTGTCGTTCTTCACCTCGGATGAAGTCATCGCGCGCGATGTCGCGCGGGTGTTCAACTTCATCACCGGCTATGCCGAGCCGCAGGGGCTCGAGGCCATGGCGGTGTCGCCGGTCAGTCTGAAGCAACGCATTCTCGATCACATCCAGCAGGAGATGGCGCATGCCCGCGCCGGCAAGCCTGCAGCGATCTGGGCCAAAATGAATTCGCTGGTCGACCCGGTGGTGATCGACGCGCTTTACGATGCGAGTCGCGCGGGCGTGGAGATCGATCTGGTCGTGCGCGGTATCTGCTGCCTGCGTCCCGGGGTCGCGGGACTTTCCGAGAACATCCGCGTCAAGTCGATCGTCGGCCGCTTCCTCGAACACAGCCGCATTTTCTGCTTCGGCATGGGCCACGGCCTGCCGCACCGGAAAGCCGCGGTTTATATCGCTTCCGCCGACCTGATGCCGCGCAATCTGGACCGTCGCGTCGAAACGCTGGTTCCGATCCTCAATCCGACCGTCCACCAGCAGGTGCTCGATCAGATCATGGTCGCGAACCTCAAGGATAACGAGCAGAGCTGGCGGGTCTTGCCCGATGGTAGCTCGGAACGCATAGTGACGGGCGCCGGCGAAGAATCCTTCAACGCCCATCAGTATTTCATGACGAATCCGAGCCTTTCGGGACGTGGCAAATCTCTCAAAGACTCTTCTCCGCGTAGTCTCGTCCGTAAGGCGGAGCGCTCCCGGCAATCCGCTTGAGGCGCGCGGGCGCTTGCCCTCGGGCAAGCCCGTTGCCGTCTTCGATATCGGCTCGAACTCGGTTCGCCTCGTGGTTTACGAGCGGCTGAGCCGCAACCTGACGCCCTTGTTCAACGAGAAGGCGCTTTGCGGCCTCGGACGCGAAGTCGCGACCAAGGGCAAGCTCGCGCCCGACGCCGTCGAGAAGGCGCTTTCCACCCTCGCGCGGTTTCGCGCGCTCTGCGACGTCATGCAGGTCGGTGAAGCGAGCGCGATCGCGACGGCGGCCGTGCGTGACGCGAGCGACGGCCCGGAATTCATCGAGCGCGCCCAGAAAATCTGCCGTTGCGAAATCGAAGTGCTGTCCGGCAATCGCGAAGCGCGGCTCGCGGCGTTCGGTGTCTTGTCGGGCTCGATCGAAATCGACGGCCTGATCGGGGACCTCGGCGGCGGCTCGCTCGAGCTGGTCGACGTGAAAGGCGAGGAGATCGGCGAGGGCATAACCACGCCGCTCGGCAGTCTTTCGCTCGCCGATGCATCCTCGCGCTCGATCAAGCAGGCCGAGAAGATCGTCCGCGAACGGCTCGACGACCAGCCGCTTCTGAAGAACCTGAAAGGCCGCGCGTTCTACGCGGTCGGCGGCACCTGGCGCGCCATCGCGCGGCTTCACATGATGCAGAAGGGCTATCCGCTGCATGTGATGCACGGCTATTCGATCCCCGCGAAAGAGGCGATGGAGTTTTCCAGCCTCATTCATCGCGTCGATCCCGATACGCTCTCGCGCATCGAAGTGGTGGCGGAAGCCCGGCGCCCGCTGCTCGCCTATGGCTCGCTGGTGCTGGAGCAGATCGTCAAGGTCGGCAAGCCTTCCGAGATCGTGGTGTCCGCGCTCGGCGTGCGGGAAGGGCTGCTCTACGAGAAGCTCTCCGAGGACGAGCGTGTACGCGATCCGCTGATCGAGGCGGCGCGCGAATATAACTGGCTCCGCTCGCGCTCGCCGGAGCATGGCGAAGAACTGATCGAGTGGACCGACAAGTTCATGGAATCGACCGGCATCGACGAAACGCCGGACGAATTGCGGCTGCGCCATGCCGGCTGCCTGCTCGGCGACATCGGCTGGCGCGCGCATCCGGATTATCGCGGCGAGCAGAGCCTCAACATCATTTCCAATGCCGCGTTTTCGGGGATCGACCA
Organism: Pseudomonadota bacterium; assembly: GCA_023417665.1. Lineage (GTDB taxonomy): Bacteria > Pseudomonadota > Alphaproteobacteria > Rhizobiales > Xanthobacteraceae. The sequence goes on from JAEZFA010000028.1 coordinate 10,068, forward strand.
TCCCGGCCGCGCGTTTCTCGCGCTTGCCGTGTTCTATCGCTACGCAGGACTGAACGACGAGGAGCTTTCGCCGCGCATCCGCGAAATTGCGACGACGCGATTGCTCGATCGCGCGCGGATTCTTGGCGCGGTCATGCGCGTTGCCTATGTCGCGAGCGCGTCGATGCCGGGCGTGTTGCCCCGCTCGCCGCTGGTCGTCGAACACGGTGTGCTGAAGCTCAAGCTTTCGGGCGAGCTTGCCGCGCTCGCAAGCGGGCGGCTCAATAATCGCGTGCGTCAGCTCGGCAAGCTGATCGGCCGCGACTACAAGATCGAGATTGCCTGAGACGGCGACCGAATAAAGTCAGGCTTCCTTCGCCACCACGCGGCCCCCCTGAATCGCGAGCGAAACCTCGCCGCGCTTGAGCTTCAAGGCGCGGTCGCCGAACAATTCCCGCCGCCAGCCGCGCAGCGCTTCGACCTCCGCATTGTCGTCGAGCGCAATGGCCTCCAGATCGTCGGCGCTCGCGATCACCCGCGCGGCGACGCCGTTTTCTTCCGCCGTCATGCGCAAAAGCACGCGCAAGAGTTCGACCGTCGCCGAGGCGCCGTTGGAGAGCGGCTTGTAGCGCTCGAACTTCGGCACGGTCGCCGGATCGCGCGCCAGTCCAGCCGCGACCGCGGCAAGTATGCCTTCGCCGGCGCGGGAGCGTTCGAAGCCTTTGGGGACGGAGCGGAGCTGGCCCAGCGCTTCGACGCTTTTAGGCTGCTGCACGGCGATCTCGCCGATCACGTCGTCCTTGATGATGCGTCCGCGCGGCACGTCGCGCGACTGCGCTTCGCGTTCGCGCCACGCCGCGACTTCCATCAGCACCGCGATTTCCTTCGGTTTGCGCACACGGGCTTTGAGCCGCATCCATGCGTTTTCCGGATGCTGCTCGTAGGTCGAAGTCGACGTGAGAATCTGCATCTCGCTGTCGAGCCAGCTTGCGCGGTTCTTCTTTTCGAGTTCTTCCTGCAGCTTGCGGTACACGTCGCGCAGATGGGTCACGTCGGCGAGCGCATAGGCGAGCTGCTGCTGCGTCAGCGGGCGGCGCGACCAGTCGGTGAAGCGCGAAGACTTGTCGATATGACCGCCGGTCGTACGCTGCACGAGCTGGTCGTAGGAGATGGAGTCGCCATAGCCCAGCACCATGGCGGCGACCTGCGTGTCGAAGATCGGATGCGGGATGATCTTTGCCCGATGCCAGACGATTTCGATGTCCTGCCGCGCGGCGTGAAACACCTTCACGACCTTCTCGTCGTTCATCAGTGCAAAAAAGGGCGCAAGGTCGATACCGTCCGCCAGGGCATCGACGACCACGGCTTCGTCGGTAGATGCAAGCTGCACCACGCACAGTTTTGGCCAGAACGTGGTCTCGCGCAGAAACTCTGTGTCGACGGTAACGAAAGGATGCTTCGAAAGCCGCTCGCAGGCCGCGGTAAGGGCGGCAGTCGTCGTAATCAAATCCATCGCGTTCTGATACCCGCCGGAGGAACCAAGGTAAACCCGCCGCTCGTTCAAACGCCGCGGATTTTCGGCATCAGGATGAATTCCCACGGGGAGGGCATTGGCCCCACCGGCACGTCGATCAGGGTCGGCCCTTCGCGGCGCTTGAAGGCACGCCTGAGCGCCGCGCGGAGCTCCTCTGCGTTGCGCGCACGCTCGGCCGCGGCGCCGAAACTCTCCGCGAACTTCACGAAGTCCGGGTTTGCAAGATCGCTCGCAATCAGCCGGTTGCCGAACTGCTCTTCCTGAATGCGCCGGACGTTGCCGAACGAACCGTCGGAGAACACGATGGCGACGAGCGGTATCCGGTGGCGCATCGCCGTCGCAAGCTCGTTTGCCGTGTAGAGGAAGCCGCCGTCGCCGTTGATGGAAACCACCGGCACGTCGCGCCGCGCATTCTGCGCGCCGAGTGCGGTCGCAAAGCCCCAGCCGAGATTGTCCTGATAGCCCGGCGAGAGGAACGTGCGCGGCTTATAAACCGGCAGCATCAGCCGCGCGGCAAATCCCATCTGCGTCACTTCATCGACGAAGATACCGTCTTCGGGCAACTCGGCGCGGATCGCATCGAGGAAGGCTTTCTGCGTGGCGATCTTCTCGAAACGCCGGTTCATCTTCGCATGGCGCTCGCGCATTTCGTCGGTGCGGTCTTCGCGCTTGCCGAGATAATTCGGAAGCACTTCGAGGAGCTTTTGCAGGATCGACTGCGCGTCGCCGATGAGCGAGACGGCGGGCTTGTGGATGCGCGCGGGCGCGTCCTTGTCGGCGTCCACGCGGATGACCTGGATGTCGTCGTCGATACCCCATTGCATCAGCGGGTAGAGCATGTGCGTGCCGATACCGAGAGCCACATCGGCTTCGCCCCAGAGTTCGCGCCCCAGCGGCAGCGAGACGCTGAACGGCGATTTGCTGGACAGTACGCCGCGCCCGCGGCGATAGCCGAGCACCGGTGCTTGCAACATCTCGGAGAGCTTGGTGACTTCTTTGGAAGCGCCTTGCGCGCCACCGCCGCAGACGATGAGCGGGCGCTTCGAACCGGCGAGGCGTTTTGCGGCGTCCTTGATGGCGTCTTCGTCGAGCGGAGGCGTGGCAGCGGCGAGCGGCGAGGCAACGGCTTCGCCCGCGCTTTTTCTTCCCCACATGTCGATGGCGCATTCGATCGCGGCCGGGCCGGGGCGATCGGAGTAGAGCGAGCGGATCGCTTCAGCGACGAGCCGCGAAGCGTCCTCCGGCTTCTTCACGCGTGCCGAGAAATCGACAAGCCGCGCGAGGATGCCGGCCTGATCCTTGATCTCGTGGAGATGCGAAAGTCCCTTGCCGATATCGCCGTCGGGAATCTGTCCGATCAGCGCCAGCACCGGCGCGTTCATCGAATAGGCGGTCAGCAGCGCCGCGGAGGTATTCAGCAAACCCGGGCCCGGCACGACGGCATAGGGTTGAGGCTTGTTCGTCGCCAGCGCCGCGCCGAGCGCCATATAGGCGGCGCCCTGTTCGTGCCGCGTGTGCACCGTGCGGATCCCGTCGCCGGCACGAAACACGGCATCGAAGAAGTGGTCGTTATGGACGCCCGGAAGCGCGTAGAGCGTGTCGATGCCGTGGGCGAGCAGGGAGGCGACGGTAAGATCGGCGGCGGTGCGGGACATTCTTTCTTGCCTTAAGGGAACTCGTAAACATAAAGCGCTGCGAGGCCTTGTAAAAAAGCCCCGAATAAGCCACATGAGCCAAGTCTAAGGACTTACACGGGCCGCGTGACGAAGCCAAAGCAGGCTGACCGCCCGTCCTTATCAGCGCTATTTTCCTGATGTCCCAGGCCACGCGGGGTGTCTATCAACC
>JAEZFA010000159.1 GCA_023417665.1 Pseudomonadota bacterium
GTGGCAAGATAGATCACGGCCTGCGCGATCGCGAGTTCGCCTTCCGGGCTGCCGAGAAAATCGTAGGCGTCCTTCGCGGCATTGGCGATGGCAAGCGCCTGCGGGTCGGCAAGCCCGATGTCCTCGACCGCCATGCGCACGACACGGCGGGCGATGTAAAGCGGGTTCTCCCCGGCATCCTGCATCCGCGCCAGATAATAGAGCGCGGCGTCGGCGTCCGAGCCGCGCACGCTCTTATGCAGCGCTGAAATCAGATTGTAGTGCCCATCCTGCGACTTGTCGTAGATCGGCGCGCGGCGCTGCACGATCTGTTGCAGGCGCTCGGAATTGAACACCTCGCCCTTGCGCGCCGCACGCCAGACTTCCTCCGCAAGCGTGAGCGAAGCCCTTCCATCGCCGTCGGCCATGCGCACGAGCGTGAGCCGCGCTTCCTCGTCGAGCGGCAGCTTCCTGCCCTCCACCTCCTCGGCGCGCGTCAGCAGTTCGCCGATCGCGTCCTCGTCGAGCGACTTGAACACGAGCACCCGGGCACGCGAGAGCAATGCCGCGTTGAGTTCGAAGGACGGGTTTTCGGTGGTCGCGCCGACCAGCGTGATGGTGCCGTCCTCCATCACCGGCAGGAAGGAATCCTGCTGCGCGCGGTTGAAGCGATGGATCTCGTCCACGAACAACAGCGTGCCCTTGCCGGTTTCGCGCCGCATGCGCGCGGCGTCGAACACTTTTTTCAGGTCGGCAACGCCGGAAAAAATCGCGGACACCTGCTCGAAATGCAGGTCCGTCTCATGCGCGAGCAGCCGCGCGACCGTGGTTTTGCCGGTGCCCGGCGGCCCCCAGAACACGAGCGAGCCGAGCGATTTCGATTCCAGCATGCGCGTGAGCGCGCCATCGGGCCCGATCAGGTTCTTCTGCCCGACCACTTCCGCGAGCGTCCGCGGCCGCAGCTTGTCGGCAAGCGGCCGCGGGGCGTCGTCCGCAAAGCCCGCGGCCTCGAATAGATTTTTGGAAGCCGGACTCATGGACTTCGTCTTTACCCGCGCAGCACGACATTCCGCCGCTGGCCGCCGCGCGAAATCACGAAGCGCCATTCACGCGTCTGCTGCCGTGCGGCGCGTTCGAGATCGCCGGTGTTTTCGATCCGCGTGCCGTTCACTTCGAGAATGATGTCGCCCGGCCGCAGCCCCACCCGTTGCGCCGTCGAGCCATCGGCAATGTTGACGATAACGACGCCTTCGGCAGTTGCCGGATCGGTGCGGAGCCGGTTCGCGAGTTCGGCAGTGAAATTCGAAATCCGCGCCCCCGAGAACGGCGATCGCGCGGAAATCTCGACTTCATCCGCGGCACGCTCGGGTGCTGCCTCAAGCCGGATATTCAGCGCAAGCTGGCGGCCGTTGCGTTCGACCGTGAGCCGCGCCGTGCTGCCGATGGTCTTCAGCGCATAGCGATAGTTCAACGCAGCCGGATCATCGACGCCGACCCCGTCGACTTCGAGCACCACGTCGCCTGCCCGCAAGCCGGCCTTCGCCGCCGGACTGTCCGGAACGATGCTCGCGACCAGCGCACCGGCCGGGCGCTTGAGGTTGAGGCTCTCGGCAATTTCCGCGGTGACCGGCTGCACCCGCGCGCCGAAGTAAGGCCGCTGCACGAGCTTGTTGCCGGCAAGCGCGGAGGCGATCACGACCTTCACCATGTTGGTCGGGATCGCAAAGCCGATACCGTGCGAGCCGCCGGAGCGCGAAAAGATCGCGGTATTGATGCCGACCAGCCGGCCGTTGACGTCGACCAGCGCGCCGCCGGAATTGCCCGGATTGATCGCGGCATCGGTCTGGATGAAGAACTGAAAGTCGGTGATGCCGACGCGCGTGCGGGATGTCGCCGAAACGATGCCCTGCGTCACGGTCTGGCCCACGCCGAACGGATCGCCGATCGCAAGCACCAGGTCACCGACTTCGACCTCGTCGGAGTCCGCAATCTCGATCGGGGCAAAGCGCTCTTTCGTGCCCTGAATCCGCAATACCGCAAGGTCCGAACGCGGATCGCGCAACACGACTTCCGCCTCGAACTCGCGCCGGTCGCCGAGCGCAATGCGGATCTCGTTCGCGCCTTCGATGACGTGATGATTCGTGATGACAAGCCCGGTGTCGTGCACGATCACGCCGGAGCCGAGCGAGCGCTGCACGCGCTCCATCGGCATGGTGCCCTGCGGCCCGCTGCCGAAAAAGCGGCGAAAGAACTCGTCGTCCATGAAGGGATTGTTCGGCCGCTGCGCCGCGCGCTTCAGCGCATAGACGTTGACGACCGCGGGCGCCGCCTTCTTCACGGTCGGCGCGAAGCTGAGCGCCATCTCCGCGCGGCTGACCGGCACCTGCTTCTGTGCATATGCGCCTGGGGCGAGCAGCATCGACGCGGAAACCAGCGCAAGCGAAAGCGGGCGGATCATCTTCATCATCTTACCTTCGACTGCGGCATCCGCGCGCAAGCCGCGCGGAAACGCCGAAACATACGTTGCCTATATAGCACACCGCCCGGCGGAGACTGGCTTGTCATAAAACCGGGGTCAAACTGTTACATCCGGTTCCTAGCGTCCCCCGCGTGAGGCAGGAAACCGGCCGCCTCGCACGTTCGGTGGGGCATCGGGAGACGTCGGGGACATCCGTCCCTCTCCCAGGGGGTCAAGTCGGGCGTCTGAAAAATTGAAAGAGACAACGTTGCGAAGATGCCTTCGCAGCGGATGAGCGGACTTGTGCCGGTTCTGGCCCGACTCAACGAGGGGTAAGAACATGTTACGGACGACTTTCAGCCTTCCTGCGGCGGGCTTCGCGGCCATGCTGCTCGCGGGCACCGCTGTGGCGCAGGAAGCGCCGCCGTCGAAGGAACAACTCGAGCAGATGCGCGCGCAGCTGATCCAGCTTCAGCGCCAGGTAGATGCCCTGAAAGGGCGCGTCACCCATCAGGAAAAGCGTGCCGCCGATGTCGCGGCGATCCACGTCAACAAAGCCAAGCCCCCCGCGGGTCCGCTCGTGATCATGGGCTCGAACAACCGGCCCGGCATCTGCACGCATGACAAGTTCAATTGCGTCTACCTCACCGGCCGCTTCCATCTCGATGCCGCCGCTTACAACTACGACCCGGCTTCGGCGCTGACCGCGCCGCAGAACCCGCATAACAACTTCAATGCCCGTCGCGCCCGCATCGGCCTGACCGGCAACTTCATGCGCGACTGGTACTGGACGCTGGTCGGCGATTTCGGCGCCACGCAGGATGGCGGCGCGCAGCTCAACAACGCCTTCTTCCAGTACCGCGGCTTCGGCAAGACCTGGATCGAAGCCGGCTACATGTATGTCCCCTACACCAACGAGGGACAGGTCGGCTCGAACAGCAGCGTGTTCATGGAGGCCGCAACACCGCAGGTGCTCGCGATCGACCTCGCCGCCGGCGATGCCCGCTCGGCAATCGGCTTCCGTACCTTCGGCAAGAACCACTGGTTCGGCAGCTACCTCACCGGCCCCGTGGTCGGCGCGGATCACACCACCCGCGGCAATGTCGGCATGACCGCCCGCGCGGTATTCCTGCCGGTTCGTAGCGAAAACTTCACCTGGCTCGTTGAAGGCGACTATCTGCGGCTGATCACCGTGCAGAGCAACGATACGCTTCGCCTGCGCGATCGCATCGAAGTGCGCGTCGATCCGGGCGTCCGTCTGCTCGACACCGGCACGCTCAACAACGTGACCGGAGCGGACGTCCTCAGCGCCGGCACTGCCTTTGCGTTCCACAACTTCTACTTCCAGGGCGAATACTTCCGCTATCGCATCTCGCGCGATGTCGGCGGCGACGTGCAGTTCGACGGCGGCTATCTGCAGGCCGCCTACACCCTCACCGGCGAAGCCCGCAGCTACTCCGAGAGCAACGGCGCCTTCGGCGGCATCAACCCGAAGAAGCCCTTCCTGCTCGGCAGCGGCGGCTGGGGTGCATGGGAAGTCGCACTGCGCTACAGCCACGCCGATCTCAACGACATGGATGCGGCGGCGGTCGTCCGCGGCGGCGTCCAGCGCAACATCACGGCGGGCGTGAACTGGTATCCGACCCGGAACATCCGCTTCATGTTCAACTGGATCCACGGCGAGGTCGAACGCTTCAACGCGGCGAACGTCAATCTCGGCGCCGAGTACGACGTGTTCGCGACCCGCATGCAGCTTGCATTCTGACCCGGCATCTCTCTCAACCCGAACGGCCCCGGAGCGTACGCGCTTCGGGGTTTTTCTTTGCTACATCCGCGACTGCCAGCCGCTCGGAACGATCACGGAGCGCTGTGCGATGTCGACGGTGATCCGCGGCGGGTAGCCCGACTTTTCAGTGGAAAGCGGATTGCGAATGGGGCTTGGACCAGTCACCCGCTCGATCGGTTCGGCGACCCGCGCACCGAGCGCCTGGGGCGTGGGCACGCCCACGCCAAGAACATCGAGCTTCTGATCGCGCGTGCGCGTGATCGAGACTTCAGCGGAAATCGGCGCATAGGCCGTCGCAATACAGGAAAGACGCAATGGATCGTTGCCGCGGGGGATTCCGATTGCGGATCTTGAGATCGAGACGTGGCCATAGGCGGTGTTGCCGACGAAGACTTCGCATTCCGTCGTCGGCTGCGTGAACACGAAGGTCACGACATCGTCCGTGGCTGTATCGAAGGTGGTGCAACCGGCGCTCAGAAGCACCAGCGCCGCAACAGGCGGCGTGAACCAACGCACCGGCACAGAATTTCCCTCAACCGCTTCAACCCCGCCGAGCACCTTACGGCGAAACGAGGCAAAAATCCGGATTCCACGGGTGAAATGGACGCATCCGGGTTGCCGCTACGGAAACTTTCACCGCTTCGGCCTCAAAACCGGCGCTAAAGACAGGCGAGCACCCGACACAGTCAGTTTTCGTTCTCGGGCTGCGACGCGAGCGCCTCGCTGATTCCGATCCACTCCTTCGCCGGAATGATGGGGACACGCGCCTTGAACGAATCGCGGCAGGCCGGATTGGTGCATTCGTAGAAGCGGGTTTCGGTTTGCGCTTCCGGGTTTTCGCAGGCTGCCACCATGCGGACCAGTTCTCCGCATTCGGTGCAGTGAAGCGTCGGATAGATCCGGGAACCCATGCGTTTCTCCTTGGCCAAGGGAAAATCGCGGCAGCGCCAAAACCGTTCCGCGGGCAAAAGAACGCCGGCGGTTATGGTTAACGGCCGATAAAAAACCCCGGCTTGCGGCCGGGGCTTTGTCTTTCCTGTTTCCCGTGTCGCGCGGCTATACGCCGGTCGCCCGCGGCTTGGCGATCATGCCGTAGATGAACAGCACGATGATCGCGCCGACCGTGGCACCGATGAAACCGGCGCCCTGTCCCGCGCTGTACCAGCCGAGCGCCTGACCGAGCCAGGTCGCGACAAACGCGCCGACAATGCCGAGAATGGTCGTCAGCACGAAGCCCGACGGCTCGTTGTCACCGGGCATGATGAACTTCGCGACCACGCCCGCGAGGAAGCCGATGATGATGGTCCAGAGAATTCCCATTATGCCCTCCCTTCGGCAGCGCCGGCAGGAATGGCACCCTGCGGCGTGTACTTGTCGACGGCATCCGGCAATTCCCGGCAAAGCCGCGCAAGCAGTTCTTCCTTCGACAGATTGGTGTGCTCAGAGAGCGTCTCGAGCACATCGGCGCCCAGCGCCTTTTCAAGCTCGGCCGCCGAACAGGATTTATTGGCCCCGGTATTCACCCAGGATTCCGCCTTGTCGCCTTGCCCGTTCTGCTTGAAGCGATCGAGTAGCTCGCCGAGGCCGCCGCTCAGGATACCGCCCGAGCTTGCGCTCTTGGTGTCGAGACCCAGTTTCTCGAGCAGGCCGCCGATACCGCCTTTGCCGTCGGGACCGGGGGTATTCAACTTGCCC